>JAACEG010000053.1 GCA_011682665.1 Lysobacteraceae bacterium | reverse complement strand
TTTTTAAAAAAGTTTAATTTATGCTATAATATAAATATCTAAATATTTTAACAAATATATAAAAATAAGTAAATTGTTTGATTGTTAATTAAATCATTAGATTTGTTGTATAATTAGTTTTGTAACGAGCCTGTTTAGCCAATAGGCAATGGGGTAAAAATTTTCAACTTTTGAGACAAATTTTTCAAACCCACAATACTGTGGAGAAGAAAATTTGGCCAAAAGATGAGAATTGCAGTAGAAATTGATTACGTAACAAGTCTATTAATTAAAAAATATGCAAATTTCAATTAAAGCGACAAACACAGAATTAACTTCTGAGATTAAAAAATATATAGAAGAAAAAATGAATTCTTTAAATAGATATTTTAATAATATTATTGAAGCTAAAGTTGAAGTCGGAGTTAATTCAACAAGACATCAAAAGGGTGAAATATTTTTTTGTGAAGTTAATGTTGTGGTGCCAAATAGAATTGTGCGGGTTAGAAAAACAGAAAAAAAATTATTAAAAGCTATTGATAAAACAAAAGATCATCTGCGGGTTATGTTGCATAGATATAAAGAAAGATTAAAAGGGAGACCAAGAAAAGAAAACGAAAAAATGAACAATGTTAATATTCCAGAAGATTTTAATGATTTAGGATAAAAATGTAAGAATATAAAAAAACAGGCTTTTAGCCTGTTTTTTATTATATTGTGAATTTATTTTTTAAATTAATTAGGGGCTGGTGACGAGAGCGTTTTCGTAACGACCCCAGTTAGCCAGCCAGCAACGGGGTAAAAATTTTTAGATTTTGAGACAAATTTTTTAAATAATTTTTTTAGCCTACTCATAGGTAAGGTAAAAAAATTTGAAGAAAATTTGACCAAAAGATGAAGATTGCAGTAGAAACGGCTCTCATTACCAGCCCATAATTATTCTTGAATTACGAAATGTCTTTGTGAGGTCCGATAGACTCCGAAGAGTCATACGGACTCCTTCGGAGAGCGAAGCGACGAAGCAATCCCGAGGAAAGTTTTGCCATTGCGAGGAGGAACGACGAAGCAATCCCAGCAATTGGCGATTCTATTCAGGGGATTGCTTCGCTTCGCTCGCAATGACAGGGGTATTCAGGAGATCGCTTCGCTCCTTCCTCGCAAAGACAGCGACTTTCGCATTTTGTAATTCAAAATAATTATTAATTTGATTGTAAGGAGCGAAAATTTTGCGCCTTTACTGTTTACAAACGCGAAATAAAGGGATAAGATAAATAAATCCAGCGCCTTTCTCGCAGAACACTATATTTTGTGGGAAAATATTATTTATTCTTTCATCCTTAAAAAAATATTTTGGAATAGTGTTGGATAAAGCTAATAAAACCGTTTTAATAATAATTTTTATGTTTTTAATAGACAAATTTTTTGGAAATAGCAATAAAAAGATTATTAAAGAATTAGAATTAATAGTTTCTAAAATTAATGGATTAGAAAAAGAATATGAAAAGTTTTCTGACAATAATTTAAAAGAAAAAACAGCCGAGTTTCAAAAAATAATAAAACAAGCAAAGAATAAGAAAGAAGAAAATGAAATTTTAAATAAAATTTTGCCAAACGCTTTTGCTTTAGTTAGGGAAGCCGCAAAAAGAACATTAGGGCAAAGACATTTTGATTGTCAGCTAATGGGGGGAATTGTGCTTCATCGTGGAGAGATTACAGAAATGAAAACAGGAGAAGGAAAAACTTTAACCGCTACTTTGCCTATTTATCTTAATGCTTTAGCAGGAAAAGGCGTGCATGCAATTACGGTTAATGATTATCTTTCGCAAAGAGACGCGACTTGGATGGGGCAAATTTACAATTTACTCGGTCTTTCCGTTGGCTGTATTATTCATGAAAAAGCTTTTTTATATAAAGAGGCAGATGATAACAAGGATAAAAAAAGAGACACAGGAGTAGAAATTGTAAATGATTATTTGCAGGAAGTTGATAGAAAAACAGCTTATCAAGCGGATGTTGTTTACGGCACTAATAATGAATTTGGTTTTGATTATCTTCGTGATAATATGGCGCAAAGTTTGGATGATATGGCGCAGAGAGAATTAAATTATGCGATTATTGATGAAATTGATAGTATTTTAATTGACGAGGCCAGAACCCCTTTAATAATTTCCGCGCCAATGCAAGAGTCAACAAAAAAATATTATCAATTTTCAAATTTAGTAAAACGTTTAAAAGAAGATGAGGATTATAATATTGATGAGAAAATGAGAGCTGCGACCTTAACAGAAGAAGGCATAAATAAAATGGAAAGATGGCTTGGGGTTGATAACATTTATACGTCTGGCGGAATTAGAGATGTCCATCATATTGAGCAAGCCTTGAAAGCGATGACCTTATTCAAGCGAGACAAAGACTATGTTGTTAAAGATGGAGAGGTAATTATAGTTGATGAATTTACAGGGCGTTTAATGTTTGGGAGGAGATATTCAGAAGGATTGCATCAAGCGATTGAAGCAAAAGAAAATTTGAAAATTCAGCAAGAGAGTATAACCTTAGCAACAGTTACCTTTCAAAATTATTTTCGTTTATATAATAAATTAAGCGGAATGACCGGGACAGCTTTAACTGAAGCAGAAGAATTTAGTAAAATCTATAAATTAGAAGTAGTAGAGATTCCAACAAATAAACCGTTAATCAGAATTGATAAGCCAGATAGAATATATAAAAATGAGCAAGGAAAATTTAGAGCGGTTATAGAAGAAATAAAAAAGTGTAATAAAAAAGGACAACCAGTTTTAGTCGGAACGATTTCCATTGAAAAAAATGAGTTACTAGGGCGGATGTTAAATAGAGAGGGGATAAAATATGAACTTTTAAATGCAAAAAACCATGAAAGAGAAGCTAAAATTATCGCCGATGCTGGGAAAGAAAGAGCAGTTACAGTCGCGACAAATATGGCTGGGAGAGGAGTGGATATTATTCTTGGAGGAACAAAGGATAGTTTTGACAGCGAAGAAGAGTGGAAAATTGCTCATGATAAAGTTGTTTCATCCGGTGGTTTACATATTATTGGTACAGAGCGTCATGAGTCGCGTCGTATTGACAACCAATTAAGAGGACGATCAGGCAGGCAGGGCGACGCCGGTTCAACCCAATTTTTTGTTTCTATGGAAGATGATTTAATGAGAATTTTTGGCGGAGAAAGAATGAAAAGAATAATGGAAAAATTTAATTTTCCGGAAGATATGCCGATTGAAAATAAAATAATATCGCGTTCTATTGAGCAAGCGCAAAAAAAGGTTGAGGGAAATAATTTTGATATTAGAAAACATTTAGTTGAATATGATGATGTAATCAATAAACATAGAGAAGTAATTTACAAAAAAAGGAAAACAGTATTAGCACTTTATGAACAAAATGAAAAAATTAGAGAAAAAATAGACAAGGAGAAAAAATATAATTCTTTAAGCGAATTTATTTTTGATATGATAAAAAATGAAATTGATCAGGTTGTAATGTTCCACACTGCGGCAGAAAATACTAGTGATTGGAATTTAAAAGAAATTTATCAAGTTTCAAACACAATCTTTCCTTTATCAGAAGAAAAGAAAATTGGTTTGAACAAAATTCCTATTAAAGAAAAGAATAGTAATCATAAAATTGAATTAAGGAATAAAATAATAGATTATTTAACAAAATTAGCAAAAGAAGATTATGAAATAATGAAACAAGGAGTTCAAAAGACAGGTTTAGACTTTAAGAATATTGAAAAAGAAGTAATTTTGCGGGCGATTGATAATCTATGGATTGAGCATTTGGACGCGATTGACCATCTTCGTTCAGGGATAGGTTTGCGCGGTTATGCTCAAAGAGATCCATTAGTTGAATACAAGAAAGAAGCTTATAAAATGTTTATGGAGCTGGTAAATTTAATCCAAAAAGAAGTTGTTTACAGTATTTATAAGATTGGTTTGGTCCAAGATTTTGCGCCGACAATAATGGATATTGGTAATATGCAAATGAAAGCTTCTCAAAAAACAGGCGATGAGAATAATTTTGGTAGTAGCGCTATGGCGAAGGAAACAGATAATAGAAATATAAAAGAAAGTGTTTTGAAAAAAATTGTAAATAAAGATGGGGTAAAAGTTGGACGAAATGATCCTTGTCCCTGCGGGAGCGGGAAGAAGTATAAACATTGTTGCGGAAAATAAATTTTTTATGAGTAATAATAATATTATTTTTGAAAATATAATAAAAAAATTTTCAGAAAAATTACCAAAATTTTCTGATGGAAGAATTGATTATTCAAATTCAGATAAAGCCCCTGTTTTAGTTTGTTTTAAATATCAAAATGATATTTTATTATTAAAAAGAAGCGATAAAGTTAGGACTTATCAAGGTTTATGGAATACAGTCGCTGGATATTTAGATGAACCAAAACCAGTTATACAAAAAGCTTATGAAGAAGTTAGTGAAGAAATTAGTGTTGGAAAAAAGAATATTTTGAAAACTAAGATAGGTGATTCATTCAAGTTTTATGATAAAGATATTAAAAAAATTTGGATAATTTTTCCTGTCTTGATTGAACTAAAATTTAAGCCAGCTATAAAATTAGACTGGGAACATACTGATTATAAATGGATTAAAATAAGGGAGATAAAAAAATACAATGTTATTCCACATTTGGATAAAACTTTAGCAAAAGTATTATAATTGTTTTTTAAGATTTTTTTAAAATTAATTTTGTTTATGGTTAATATTAGAAATTTTTCCATAATTGCCCATATTGATCACGGTAAGTCCACTTTAGCTGACCGTTTTTTGGAATTAACAGGAACAGTTGAAAAACGAAAAATGAAAGAACAGCTTTTAGACCAGATGGATCTAGAAAGAGAAAGAGGTATTACTATAAAACTTCAACCAGTCAGGATGGAATATCATTTTGAAAATCCTTCATCCTCCTTTGCCAAAGGGGGAAATAATTTTATTCTGAATCTGATAGATACCCCCGGGCATGTTGATTTTAGCTATGAAGTTTCTAGATCTTTGGCGGCTGTGGAAAGTACGATTTTATTAGTTGACGCGACCCAAGGAATCCAAGCGCAAACTTTAGCAAATCTTTATTTAGCGCTTGAACAAAATTTGGAAATAATCCCTGTAATAAATAAAATTGATCTTCCAGCTGCTAACATTAAAAAAGTTAAAAAGGAAATCATAAATTTAATTGGTTGTGATGAGAAAGAAATTTTATTGGTATCCGCAAAAACAGGAGAGGGAGTGGAAGAGGTTTTGCAAGAAGTAATTAAAAAAACACCGCCTCCTAAAAAAGAAAAAAATGGATTGCAAGCCCTGATTTTTGATTCAATTTATGATGAATATAAAGGGGTAATCGCTTATGTCAGAATCGTTGATGGCAATGTAAAAATTGGCGATAAAATAATTACAGTGGCAACTAAAGCAGAAGATGAGGTTTTAGAAGTTGGATATTTCAAGCCGCATTTAGTAAAAGCAAATAAATTGTCAGCAGGAGAAATCGGATATATTATAGCCGGATTTAAAAGCGTTTCTGATTGCAGAGTCGGCGATACAATTACAAATTTAAAAATTAAAAATGAAAAACTAAAAACCGAACCATTGCCTGGGTATAAAGAAGTCAAACCAATGGTTTTTTCAGATATTTTTTGTAAAGAAGGAAATGATTACGCGCAATTAAGAGAAGCTATAGACAAATTAAAATTAAACGACGCCGCTCTTTCTTATGAGCCAGAGCATTCGCCAGCCTTAGGATATGGACTTCGTTGCGGATTTTTAGGAATGCTGCATTTGGATATTGTGCAAGAGAGACTAAAAAGAGAATATAATTTAGATCTGATTATAACAGTCCCATCAGTAAAATATAGAGTAAAAAAGAAAGACAAGACTATTATTGAAATCCGTAATCCGCAAGAATTGCCAAGGCAAGAAGTTATTGAATATATTGAAGAACCGATTATGAATTTAGATATTGTCACGCCAAAAGATTATATTGGGGCGATTATGGGCTTAGTCCAGGAACGGCACGGAATTTATAAAAACACGGAATATTTAGACAAGACGCGGGCAATCCTCCATTATGAAATTCCTTTGACTTCTTTGCTTGTTAATTTTTATGACAAGCTGAAAAGCATTTCCTCTGGATATGCTTCGCTGAACTATGAATTTTTGGAATTTAGAAAAACAGAAGTTGTAAAGTTAGATATTTTAATTGCAGAAGAAATAGAGGAGTCACTTTCTTCTATTGTTTATAAAGATGAAGCTTTTAAAGTTGGGAAACAAATTGTTAATTCTTTAAAAAAGACAATTCCAAAACAAATGTTTGTGATAAAAATTCAAGCTGTTATTGGCGGTAAAATTATCGCAGCTGAAAGATTATCAGCAATGAGAAAAGATGTGACGGCAAAACTTTATGGCGGAGATGTAACAAGAAAAAGAAAACTTTTAGAAAAACAGAAGAAAGGGAAGAAAAAAATGATGGCGATGGGCAAGGGAAAAGTTGATATTCCAACTGAAGCATTTATGGCTGTTTTAAAAAGATAAAAAAACAGTTTTGAGTTTTAAACTTTGAGCTTTGAGTTTATTCTATTTATGTCTAATTTAGAAAAAATAAAAAAAGAATTAAAAAATTTATCAAATCCTGAGCAGGCGAAAAATTCACAAAAATTTTTTAAAACAAGAAAAGGAGAGTATGGAGAAAAAGATGTTTTTTTAGGAGTTAAGGTTCCTATTCAAAGATGGATTATTACGAAGTATAAAAATTTTCAATTAAGTGAAATTAAAGAATTACTTAATAGCAAAATTCATGAATATAGATTTATTGCTTTACTGTTATTAATTGATAAATATAAAAAATCTAATAACAGGGAAAAGAAAAAATTTTTTGATTTTTATTTAAGAAATACGAAAAATGTAAATAACTGGGATTTAGTTGATTTATCCGCTCCTAAAATTATTGGCGATTATCTTTTAAATAAACCTCGTGATATTTTGTATAAACTAGTAAAATCTAAAAATTTATGGGAAAAAAGAATCGCGATAATCGCGACTTTTATTTTTATAAAAAATAATGATTTTAAAGATATTCTGAAAATCTCTAAAATTTTATTGAATGATAAAAATGATTTAATCCATAAAGCAATTGGTTGGATGCTAAGAGAAGTTGGAAAACAGAATCAAGAAGTTGAAGAGAAATTTTTAAATAAATATCATAAAAGAATGCCTAGAATAATGTTAAGATATTCTATTGAAAAATTTAATGAAGAAAAAAGAAAAGCGTATTTGAAAAAATGATTTTTGTTTAAAATTATTTTTTAATCAAAATTTGTCTAAATTTTTTAAGCAATTTTATATCCTTGGCAACTCCCTGCCCTTCTGTTTCACAAACCATATCAATATTATTATTTATAGCAAATTTTACAATTTTTTTAAAAGCGTTTAAACCAATTTTTCCTTTTCCAATATGTTCGTGGCGATCTTTGCGCGAACCGCATTCAACTTTACTGTCATTAGCGTGAATAAATTTAATCAATTTTAGGTTTATTTCTTTACTGATTTTTTTTAATGTTTTATCAAAATTTTTCCAATTATAGCCAGAGGCGAAACTATGTTGAGTGTCTAAACAGATTCCAGCGATAGAAGAATCTTTAGTTTGTTTTATAATATAGGATAATTCTTTAAAAGTATCGCCAATAATATTCCCTTCTCCTGCTGTGTTTTCTATTAAAAGTTTAGTTTTATCTTGGTAGTTGTCTAAAGTTTTTTGGAGCATTTTAATAGTTTGTTTTATGGCTTTCCCTCTTTCTAAATTTTTAGCAGATCCTAAATGGACAATTACATATTTAGCGCCGATTAAGTTGGCGCGTTCTAACTCCTTGCGTATAGCAGAAACAGAACCATAACGAATACGATTATCAGAAGAGGCAAAATTGATATAATAAGGAGCATGGACATAAATTTTGCGAATTTTGTATTTTGAATTTTGAACTTTAAATTTTTGGCAAATTTTTTTAGTCAATGGTAAAATTTTTCCTCCTTGCGGAGAATGAGTAAAAATTTGCATTGTTTCGCATCCTAAATCCGTGGCTCTTTTAGGAGCTTTTTCAATCCCTCCGGCAATAGAAATATGACAACCAATATTCATATAAATTCTTTATAAATATATTTTAATTATCTTAGATTACGAAATACATAAATTTCGCTGTCTTTGCGAGAAAGGAGCGAAGCGATCTCCTGAATACTCCTTGTCATTGCGAGCGAAGCGAAGCAATCCCATGAATATTATCGCCAATT
>JAACEG010000052.1 GCA_011682665.1 Lysobacteraceae bacterium | reverse complement strand
AGACATTCCCGTGCTTTTCATTTCCTTCAACATCTTCGTAAAATCTTCTTCTTCTCCTGAATTAAGCCCGTCATCCAACACTTTTTTATAAGTTAATAAATATTTAGGATGTTCGTTTAAAAATTTTTTCCACTTGTCAGCTAATGTTTGATCTTTGTCAGCCAACTCCTGCCATAAATTTTTGTCTTCTAAACTAATACCACTTGTCGTCACGCTGTTTTCTGTAGCATTTTTTGGAATTAACTCTGTTATTTTAGGATGTTTTATTTCAGTCTCATTACTACTGTCTTCAGCTGCAAATTTTGTGACATTTGTTGCATTTGCCGCTTCTGGCTCTTCTTTTCCGCCAATTTCCCCGCTTTTTTCAATGTCACTATGGAACCAATTAAATGGTTTTTTAATAATATTCCAATAACGAGAAGGTATTCCTTCTATATTTTTTGTTACATTACTCCCCATTTCACTTAAAGATAAATTGTTCCTGCCTTCAAAGGCGTCTAAACTTCTTTCAAAAGATTTACTTAAACTTTCTGAATTAAATTCAACTTTTGCTCCAATAAATGTATATTTAACGATTTTGCCCCAAGCTTTAATAAAATCCATTGCTTTTTGTTTTCCTGTTTTTTCAATTCTACTATTACTTTTTAAAATGGCATCTTGAAAAGTTTCTTTGATTCCATTTATTATCACATCTTTTATTATTCCTACATCTTCTTCTTTTATGCTAGTATTTTTATCTTTTCTTTCCGCGTTTTTTCGCAATCTTAAATATCTATTTACTCCATCCATAAATCCATAAGAAAGGCTTCTTGATAAATAAGCTGCCGGAGCTAAAGTAGGATTAGCGACCGCCGACCCAACGAAAAAAGTATTTAAAACTTCTTTGCTAACCTGAACCCCTGTTATTTTAGTCCTAATATATTCGTCTAAGACTTCTTCTAATGTTTCGTTTTCTTGCGCCTCTAAATCTTCCATTTCATCACGATAATTTTCTATCATTATGTTTAATTCTTCTGTTAATTTATTTTTAATTTCTTCATTAACATCCAATCCCTCAATTTTATTCTGCATTTCGTCCATTACTTTAAAATCAATAATCTCGCCAACTTTTTTATCTTTAATATTCTCTTTATCAATCCCTTCCTTGTTTAGCTCGCTCATAATTTCTTTAAATTCTTTTTTATTTTCATGAGCTTCAAATTTTTGTTTAAAATAAGCTGGAACATCATAAAAACTCTTTACACCTTTTATGGACGCAAAGGTTCCAACTCCTGTTTTAAAAAGTTGTTTATATATTTCTTTATTGGATAATAATTTTTGGGATTTTTCCCAAAAACTTTTTTTTTCTTTATTGACCGAAATATTTTTTTGCTCTACTGAATTTTTTGTTTGTTGCGATTTTTCAACACTCATATTTTTAAATTCTTTTTAAATTTATCAAGAGATTTTAAAAACTTTTTTTCTAAAACTTTTTTTTCTTCTTGAAATCCTTTTGCTATTTTTTTTACTCTTTTTTTATACTCTTCGTCTATATCTTTAGTTTGCTCGTCTAAATATTTAGCTTCTAATATATTTAACAATCTTTCCATCTGTTCCAAGGACATTTTTGGCAATAAAGCAAGCCAAGCTTCTTTTACATCTTCAGGCATATTTGAATTATGCAGTAAAACCACCAGCTTTTTAGCTTGGGCTTCTAAATTAACTAATATCTCTTTTTCCTCAGCGCTAATTTCACTAACAGAATTATTCTCTTCCTGAATAATTTTTTTTGTTGCTTTTAAATTTTCAATATCATTTCTGATTAAAAATTTCGCGCGCTCTAAATCTGTTTTTGCTATTTTTCTATTAGTTTCTTCCAAAAATTTTTCAATATTAATATTACTCGTTTTTATATTAGCTAATATTTTTCGCGTTTTTTTATTATTTTCTGCCATAAAAATTAATTAAACTTTTTAAATTATTTATTGTATAACTTGTTTTATTCTTTTTATTTGCTTTAAAAAAATTTCTAACTCTTTTTTTCTCTTATTAAATTGTTTTAAAGAGAACGCTAACTCCATTTCTTTTATTTTCAGTTCTTTTAATTGTTTTTTTTCTTCTTCCAATTTTGTTTTTATCTCCTCTCTAATCCCTTTTTCAATTTTTTTCTTTTTCAAACTTCTCTTTATCTTTTTCATATTTTTTATTATTCTATTTTCTTCTTCAAAAATATTTTTGCGCAAATTGTTTAGATCATTAGTAAAAACTTCTAAATCTTCCACTTCTCCTACAGAAATATTTTCTAATTCCTCTTTTAAATATTTTTGTTTTTCTTCTATCTGCTTTCTTATCATATCTTTTTGAGACGCTAATCTTTTTTTATACTTTTTAGATATTTTTTCAGAAGTTTTCCCAAAAACACTTAAGTCTTTCTTTTCTCTTTTATTAATCTTTTCTATATCTTTTTTTAATCGCGTAATTTCTTTGGCTGGCCCTTGCTCAAGAAAATCCAATTTTTGCTTCACTAACTTAGCCGCTTGTTCTAAAATAGCTTTTTCCTCTAAATTTATTTCTTCAAATTCTCTTCCAAAAACAGCTCCTGCTTTTTTTATCAAATTTTCGCTAATTTTATAAAATCCAATCTTGGTTTTGCCAAATTGATTTGATTGCCTTTTTACTGCTCCCTTAGTACCAATTGTTTTTATTCCTATTTTTCCTAAAATATTTAAATAATCCTTTAATTTTTCTAAAGCTTCATCTATCCTTTCATCCTTTTCTTCAATACTTAATGAGCCAAATTTTTCTGTCTCTAATTTTGTTTGATCTTCATTTCCTTTTTTCGTAGATTCTACAAATAAAGTATTTCTTATCGCTCTTAATTTATGAAATATTTTATCAAGTTGAGAACGAGTCTTCACTTGTTTTGAAGTTTCAAACAAATCTTTCATTTCTTTTAAAAATTCTTGCTTTTTGTCATCTTGTTTAAAATACTGTTCTACTATCTCTTTTATTCTCTGATAATCATCTTCAATCTTTGCTCTCATTGTTTTCTCTCCCATAAAATTTTCTTTATCTTCTCCTCTCTTGTTTTTACTTTCCTCTTCTTTTTCATCTTTTTCTTTATTTTCTGTCTTTTTTGTTTGATTTTTGCTTTCTTTCTTTAAGGAGTCTACAAACACGATATTTCTTATTTCTCTCAATCCGTGAAATATTTTATTAAGTTGAGAACGAGTTTCTGCTTGCTTTGAAGTTTCAAATAAATCTTGAGCTTCTTTAAGAAGTGATTGTTTTTCATCATTTTGTTCAAACTGTTCTACTATCTCTTTTATTCTCTGATAATCATCTCCAATCTCTGCTCTCATTTTTTCCTCTCCTATAAAATTCTCTTTTCTTACCTTTTCATTTAATTCTAATAAATGATTTTGTAATTCTTGCAAATGATTTTTTAATACATTTAAATAATCGCTTAACTCCTTTTTAGCTTTTTCTGGCGAATTAAATCCCTTTGTTTTTAGATTATCATATTCTATACCCATCTTTGACAATTTTTCCTCTGTTTGTTTTATTTCATTTTTATCATCTCTTATTTGCATTTCTAAATCTAAAATTTCATTCCTTATTTTTCTTTCATCATTTAATTTTTTTGCTTCTTCAGTATTATTACTCTCTATGGCTTTTATAATTTTTGAATAATATTCAATGTCATTTTTCCATAATTCTTCTGCTTTTTCTTGAATTTGCTCCTGAGATATGCCAGTCTCTTCAGCAGGTATTTTATAATCTAACCAAGAAACTCCTTGCCTATTTAACCATTTTAAATTTCGTTCTGCATTATTATATAATTCTGATATTTTTTCATCAGTTAACCCAGTTCCTTTTTTAGATAATTCATCTTTAATGCCAAAATCTATCTCGTTTAATTCTTGTGATGATTTTTTAGATGCTTCATCTATAATCTTATTATCTGTTTGAGCTCCGGCTTCAACTTTGCCTGACTCTTCTTTCTTTTCTTTTTCTTTTTCCTTTTTATATTTTGGTTTGCTAATAATTTCATTTATATCTGATCTAATCAATACCATCTCGCTTAATATATCTTCTAGGTCTTTGATATTTATGTCCTTGTTTAATTTTTCATTTATGTTATTAGCCCTTTGTTTTAATGCTTTAACTTTAAAATCTTTAGAAATTATATTTAGAATATCATTATGAACATTTTTAATTTTCACCCACAATTCTTTTTTTCCTTTTTCTTTTTTTAAATCTGGAACAGCAATTAAATCGTTTCTAGCTTGACGTAAAATACGCCATAATTCCTTATTGGTTTTTTGCATTTCTTCTATTCCTTTTTTAGGCTTTGCCACAATTCTTTCTATCCTTTTTTTATACTTTATTTTCTTGCTATTGTTTAAATCATTAATTAATTCACTTAAATTTCTTATTAAATCTTTACTTTCCTGATAACTTGTCTTTTGCAAAGGCTTTCTTACTTTATCATAAACATCCCACAATTCTTGAAATAATTTCTTTTTTTCAGAAAAATCTACTGAATTTTCAATAGCAGTACATATTTGTTCGGCTTTTTTATCGTCTTCATTAAGTTCATCTGGCTCTTCTCCACTATTTTT
>JAACEG010000051.1 GCA_011682665.1 Lysobacteraceae bacterium | reverse complement strand
TCGTTCTCCCCCTTATAGGGGAAATCTGTTTTCTCGTTCTCCCCCTATTTAGGGGGAGTTAGAGGGGGTATTTATAAAATATTTTATAATTCAAGCTAATAATAAATGTTAGAAAAACAAAACAAAAATTTTAAAAATCCTTTTACTTTTCAAACTATTGTTTGCGAAAAATGCCATGGAACTGGAAAGATTGATGGCAAAAAATGCCAATATTGCAAAGGCGAAGGCATTGTTTTTTGGTTTGATAAGACTCTTTTTTATTGGGGGAGGAAAATAAGCGCGTTGAGTATTTTAGAGAATAGAATAGAGCAAATCGCGCGGAAAATTATTAATATTATTTTATTTGTTTTCGGTTTGTTAGGTTTCCTTTTTTTTGCTTATTATGTTTATTGCAAGAATTTTATTGGATTGCTAGGCTTGGATTTTTGGATGGAGCAAACAAAGGGAATGTTGATTTTTTGGTTAAGCGTTATTACTGATATGTATTTGTTATATCGTTTAGATAAAGAGTCAACCTTAATTGGAAAAGTAAAAAAAAGAAAATTTGACAAAAGCGTAAATGTTTTTTTAAGTTCAGATCCTTGGAAAGAAATTGATAAAATGCAGAATTTTAAAAAAATAAATATTGCTAAGGCTTTTACAGCTAATTCCCTAAAAGCCATTGAAGAAGCCTGGAAATTAGCTGTAAAATTTAAGCATCCGCAAACAAGACCTGTCCATATTTTAGCTTCCTTATTATTTTTTTCTAAAATTGATTTAATTTTTGCCAGATTAGGCATAAATATTGAGATTTTGGCAAAAAAAATAAGCAGACTTTTGAGCCGGCAAGAATTCCTTGAATTTGAAAGAGGCAACAATCCAATATTGTCTGTTGATTTTAAAAAAATTTTATTTAACGCTTATATGGAAGCCTATAAAGAGCGCGAGGATCAGGTGAGTGTAGTTGATTTATTATTAGTAATTGCAAAAAAAAATAATTCGGCGCAAGAAATTTTATTTGATTTAAAAGCCGATATGAATAAAATTAAGAATGTTGTTGAATGGATTAGAATTAATGGGATTCTTATTAAAAGACAAAGGCATTTTAGAAAAGCGGCTATATTTAAACCAAAAGGTACAATGGATAGAGCTATGACTGCGGTTGAAACCCCAGCGCTTGATCATTTTTCTCAAGATTTAACCTTATTAGCTAAGTTTGGTTATTTGGAGCCATGCATAGGAAGAGGAAAAGAGATTGAAGAGATTTTTCGTTCAATAGAGGCAAGTAGACAAAGTGTTGTTTTATCAGGAAATCCAGGCGTTGGCAAAACTACTATTATTAATGGAATAGCCCGTTTAATGGTGGCAGAGGAAGTGCCTGAAATCATTAAAGATAAAAGATTAATTAGTTTAAGTGTAGCTCGTTTAGTAAGCGGAGCGACTCCTGCCGAAGCTCAGGGCAGATTAATGCGAATAATAGATGAAATTCGCCGTTCAGGAAATATTGTTCTTTTTATTCGGGATATTCAGGATATTATCGGAATCACCTCTGGTTCAAAAGAAAGTTTAGATTTATCAGAAGTTTTGGTTTCAGAGATCTCAAAAGGAACATTTTTTTGTTTTGCAACTGTTGCTTCTATTGATTATACTCGTTACGTAGAAAATAGCGCTGTTGGTGATGTAATGCAAAAAATTGAGATTTTAGAGCCAGAATTGAATGAAGCAATTCAAATTTTAGAAGCAAAAACTGCTATGATTGAATATCAAAATAAGGTTTATTTTTCTTATGACGCTATTGAACAAGCCGTTAAACTTTCTGGTAGATATATCCATGATAGATTTTTACCTGAAAAAGCTATAAAAATTATTGAACGAACGGCTGTCTATGTCTTTAAGAATAAGGGCGCTAAAGCAGTTGTTCTCGGAGAGGATATCGCAAAATTGATTTCTGAAAAAGTTAATATTCCTTTAACTAGCGTTACTGAAAAAGAAAGTGAAAAATTATTAAGATTGGAGCAGGAAATACATAAGCGTATTGTCGGGCAATCAGAAGCGGTTAAAATGGTTTCATCGGCATTAAGAAGAGCGCGAGCTGAATTAAGGGATTTAAAACGACCAATTGCAAATTTTCTTTTTTTAGGTCCAACCGGAGTAGGGAAAACAGAATTATCAAAAACGGTCGCAGAAGTTTACTTCGGATCTGAAAAGAATATGGTGCGGGTTGATATGAGCGAATATCAAGAGTCAGCCAGTATAAATCGTTTAATAGGTTCCCCTCCTGGGCAAGGCGGAATTGGAACAGCTGGCTATCTTACGGAAGCCGTTCGTAAAAGACCATTTACTTTGATTTTACTTGATGAAATAGAAAAAGCCCACCTTGATATTTTAAATGTTTTTTTACAATTAATGGACGATGGCAGGCTTACAGACGGACTAGGGAGAACCATTGATTTTACAAATGTTATTTTAATTGCAACTTCTAACGCAGGAACAAAGTTTATTCAAGAAAAAATAAAAGAGAATTGGCCAATAGAAGATATAAAAAATCAAATTTTAGAAAATGAAATAAAAAAATTTTTTAGGCCAGAATTTATCAATCGTTTTGACGGGGTGATTGTTTTTAAACCTTTAAAGATGGATGATGTTATTGCTATTGCGCATTTGTTAGTAAAAAAAGTAATAGATATATTAAAAGTTAAAGGAATAAATTTACAAATAACAGAAGAAGCCATTATTGATTTAGCGAAACAAGGTTTTGACCCAGAATATGGAGCGCGTCCCTTAAGAAGAGTTATTCAAGAGAAAGTTAATGATTATTTGGCTGATTATCTTTTAAAAGGGAAAATTAAACGGAGAGATATTATTATTTTAGATAAAGGAGGGAAAATTAAAATCATTAAAGCAAAAAAGTTATAAAGAAGTTAATTTTTTAAACATTCCTATTCAGGAGCTGGTGACAAGAGCCGTTTCTACTACAATTTTCATCTTTTGGTCAAATTTTCTTCAAATTTTTTTACCTTACCTTAGGGTAGGCTAAAAAAATTACCTGAAAAATTTGTCTCAAAATCTAAAAATTTTTACCCCGTTGCCGGCTGGGGCTAACTGGGGTCGTTACGAAAAAGCTCTTGTCACCAGTCCCTATTTAATATACTGCTATTTTATAGCAGTATATTTTTATTTAAAATAATTTCATTTGATTTTTTAGTTTCTATATTATATAATATTATATAATTCATATTTTATAGATTAGTTGAATTTTATGGAATTTGATTTAGCAGGAATAGGGCAAAGTCCATTATTAGCAGCTTGGATTTTAATAAAATATTTAGGTATACCAATTTTTTTAATCTTGGGGTTTTTTGGTGGAAGAATTTTATGGTTAAATTGGCGGCAAAACAAGTTTTCTTCAAAATTAAAATATATTTTATTAGCGCTTGATATCCCAAAAGAAAATGAACAAAGCCCAAAAGCCATAGAAAATATGTTTGATCAAATTTCAGGAGCCCATTCTACTATTAGTTTTATTGATAAATGGTGGGGAGGGAAATATCAGGCGAAATTTAGTTTTGAGATTATTAGTATTAGCGGTTATATCCAATTTTTAGTTTATACAGAAGAAAAATTTAGAGATTTAGTTGAAGCAGCTGTTTATGCGCAATATCCTGATGCTGAAATTACAGAGATAGATGATTATGTTGAAAATTCTCCTAAAGAATTTCCTAATGAAGAATATAATTTATGGGGTTCAGAGTTTATTGAGACCAATAAAGATGTTTCCCCAATTCAAACCTATCCTTTTTTTGAGCATACTTTAAGCCAAGAGTTTAAAGATCCAATGGCGGCTTTAATGGAAATTTTATCTTCACTAAAAAAAGGAGAAAATGTTTGGATTCAATATGTTGTAACAATGGAGGGATTTGGATGGGTTAAAAGATGCAAAGCAGAAATTAATAAAATAGTTGGGAAAAATAATGGAATGGGGGGAGGATTTTTTAGTAAAATTTCAAAATTTTTTTCTGATTTTATTAGTGAAATAGCTGGACAAATTTCAGGTTCACCAAGAAGTATGGAAAGAAAAGAAAATGAAAGAGATGAACCTCTTATGTATAAACTTACTCCAGGAGAATTAGAAATAGTGAAAGCCATTGAAAACAAAATGGGAAAAATCGGTTTTAATGTTAAAATGAGGCTTATTTATTTTGCTCCAAATGATGTTTATTCTCCAGCTCGCTCTGTCTCAGCGACAGTCGGGGCGATTAAACAATTTTCTGGACCTTTTAATGGGCTTAAACCAGAAAGCAAAAGAACACGCACTAAAAAATTACTTTTTTTCGCTAAGAAACGATTAGCTTCACGGCAAAGAAAAATTTTAAACGCTTATAAAGAAAGAAGTAATTATTTAGGCGTTGGCGATGGTTTTATTCTTAATTCAGAGGAATTAGCAACAATTTTTCATTTTCCTGATTCAACGGCTGTTAAAACTCCTTTGGTTAAAAAAGTTGAAAGCAAAAAATTTGAAGCGCCGACAAATTCCAGACTATTTGATAATGTCATTGCGAGGAGGAACGACGAAGCAATCCCGAGAATTGGCGATTTTATTTATGGGATTGCTTCACTTCGCTCTCAAAGACAAAATTTATATATTAAAATTTTATGTTAGAAAACCAAAACAAAAAAGAGGATATAACTTTTTTCGCGGAAACAGATTTTAGAAATAGAAAGAAAAAGTTTGGAATTAAAACCGACGATAGAAGGCGGCATATTTATCTTATTGGGAAAACAGGAATGGGGAAAACAACAATGATGGAAAATATGATTTATCATGATATTCAGACTGGGAAAGGAGTTGCTTTGGTTGATCCGCATGGAGATTTTGTTGAAAAAATTATTGATTTTGTTCCTGCGCGCAGAATAAATGATGTTGTTTATTTTAATCCATCTGACGTTGAACATCCGATTGCTTTTAACATTTTAGAATCAATGACTCCTGAGTCAAAAAATATAGCTGCCTCAGGCTTAATTGGAATTTTCAAAAAATTATGGGCAGACAGTTGGGGGCCAAGATTAGAATATCTTTTGCGAAATGCGATTTTAGCCTTAATGGATTATCCAAATAGTACTATTCTTGGGGTGATGAGAATTTTAATTGATAAGAATTTTCGAAAAAAAGTTATTGCATATGTTAAAGATCCGATAGTTAAATCATTTTGGGAAGATGAATATACAAAATATTCAACTTCATTTCAGGTAGAGGCGATTAGCCCTATCCAAAATAAAATCGGTCAGTTTTTATCATATTCTTTGATCAGAAATATAATTGGGCAGACAAAATCATCTTTTGATATTAGAGATATAATGGACAATAGAAAGATTCTTTTAATGAATTTTTCAAAAGGAAGAATTGGAGAGGATGCTTCAGCACTTTTAGGAGCGATGATGATTACAAAAATACAGTTAGCGGCTATGGAAAGAGTAAATATACCTGAAGAAGATAGACAAGATTTTTATCTTTATGTTGATGAGTTTCAAAATTTTGCAACTGAATCTTTTGCGAATATTTTATCAGAAGCCAGAAAATATCGTTTAAATTTAATTATTACAAATCAATATATAGAGCAATTAGATGAAAAAGTGCAAGCAGCTATTCTTGGAAACGTTGGAACTATCATTAGTTTTCGTGTTGGACCTTCTGATGCTGAAATATTAGAGAAAGAATTTGCTCCTAAATTTACTGAAGAAGATTTATTGAATTTGGCTAAATGGCATATTTATATTAAATTGATGATTGACGGAATTTCTAGTGAACCATTTTCTGCAACAGGGCTTCCTCCTCTCACTAAAAAAGAAGGCAATGTTGAAAAGATTATCCAATCTTCCCGTGAACATTATAGCCGTAGTCGTTCGGAAATAGAAGAAAAGATTATAAAATGGACTGAAGCTAATAAAGAAAAAAATATTATAAGAAATAATCAAAATTCAGGCAATAAGATTTTAGATAAAAAAGAAACAATTAAAAAATATAAGAAAGATGAAATAAAAAATAAAAATGAAAGAGAAGTCCTTTGCAGTTATTGTGGAGCAAAAACAACAATTTTTTTTAAACCGGATGGAATAAGGCCTATTTTTTGCAAGCAATGTCTTACTAAATTGCGTAATAAAGAATTAGTAATCCAAAAAAATAATAAGGGAGAATATATTATATTAAAAGAACCGAATAAACAAAAAGATCCCTTAGAAATAAGTTTGTCACAATTAAAGTTTAAAAAAAATAAGGAAGAAAAAAATAAGAGTTTAGATAAAGATAAACAACCAAAAAAAAATAAAAAAGATATTCAAGAAAAAAATGATTTTAAAAATGATAAATTGTTGAAACCAGGAGAAAAGATTAAATTTTAAGTAAGTTTTATAAAAGAGGTTTTAATATCGCGTCTGTCAGGGCGTTGATATTTTTATATGAGAATAAATTATAAAAAAGAATTAAATAAAGAGCAATATAAAGCGGTTATAGAAAGCGACGGAGCGGCTTTGGTTTTGGCTGGAGCCGGAAGCGGGAAAACAAGGGTATTAATTTATCGGGTAGCTTATCTTATTGAAAATGGGGTTAGCCCAGAGAATATTTTATTAGTTACTTTTACTAACAAAGCCGCGAATGAGATGTTAACGAGAGTTCAACATCTTTTAAAAAAAGAACCAAAGGGAATTTGGGGTGGAACATTTCATCATATTGCTAATCGTTTATTAAGAAAATACGCGCAAGTTTTAGGATATAAAAATAATTTTACAATTTTAGACCGTGAAGACAGTTTATCTCTTTTAAAACAATGTTATAATGAATTTATTGATGTTAAGAGGAAAAGCAAATATTTTCCAAAAGCAAATATAATTTATAGAATAATTAGCCTGGCGCGAAATAAAAAGATATTAACAGAAGAAATAATGAAAAAAGATTATGATTATTTAACTGATCAGGAAATTAGTTCAGTAAAGAAAATCAGCGAAAGGTATAAGCAGAAGAAAAAAGAAATAAATTCAATGGATTTTGATGATTTGTTAATAAATTTGTTGAAACTTTTATCAGAAAATATAAATATTAAAGAACAGTTATCACGCCAATTTCAATATGTTTTAGTTGATGAATATCAAGATACCAATAGAATTCAAGCAGATATTATTCAAGCTTTATCAGAAAAGCATAAGAATATTTTAGCGGTTGGTGATGATTCGCAGAGTATTTACTCTTTTCGCGCCGCAGATATTTCTAATATTTTAAATTTTCCTAAAAGAATTCCTAATACAAAAATTTATAAATTAGAAACAAATTATCGTAGTATTCCGCAAATTTTAGATTTAGCAAATCAGAGTATTTCTAACAATAAAAATAAATATCCAAAAAATTTAAAGAGTATAAAAGCAAGCGCTGAAAAACCTATTTTTATTTTATGCCGTAATAATAGAAAGCAAGCAGAGTTTGTTATCCAAGAAATTTTAAAATTGCAAAAGCAAGGAATAAAAATAAATAATATTGCCGTGCTTTTTCGTTCAGCTTTTCAGGCTCTGGAGCTTGAATTAGCCTTAAGTCAATCAGGTATTTTATATGTAATGAGAGGGGGGATGCGTTTTTTTGATCAAAAACATATTAAAGATGTTGTCGCTTATTTAAAAATCTTAACAAATTTTCGCGATGAAATTGCTTGGCAGAGGATTTTACGGCTTTATGAAGGAATAGGTCTGCAAACTTCGCAAAAAATATTTAATCAAGTTAAAAAATTTAGCAGTTTAGAAGAGGTAATAATGTTTTTTAAATTTAGAGCTAATGAAAAAGTTTTAAAAAGTTTAAAATCTATTCTATTAATTTTTAACAAAATAAATAAGATAAAAAAAAATTCAGTTGGAGAACTTGTAAAAGTTATTTTACAAAGTGGATATATGGATTACTTAAAAACTAATTTTGATAATTTTTTAGATCGGATTGATGATTTAACCCAATTAGCTAATTTTTCCGTAAAATTTAAAAATTTAGATGACTTTTTGGCAGAGCTCGCCTTGTCAGATTCTTTTCAAAATAAAGAAAAAAATATTGTTCGAAAAAATGAAAGTAAGCAAGAAAAACTTGTCCTTTCCACAATCCATCAGGCAAAAGGTTTAGAATGGGACACTGTTTTTTTAATAGGGTTGGTTGATGGTCAGTTTCCGCATAGAAAAGTTTATGATTATCCCCAAGAAATGGAAGAAGAAAGGCGTCTTTTTTATGTTGCAGTTACTAGAACTAAAAATAGGCTTTATTTAATTTATCCAACAATAAATAATCAAAATATGAATATAAACGAACTTTCAACTTTTGTGAGTGAGCTTGATGAAGTTTTTTTTGATAAAATAGATTTTAATAATAGTTTTGAAAATCTTCCTACTATAGAATAT
>JAACEG010000050.1 GCA_011682665.1 Lysobacteraceae bacterium | reverse complement strand
GGAGCGTCTGTTGTTAAAGAATGAGATAAATCTCCAGAAGCTATTAAAGCAATTCGTTTATTACTGCGTCCAATTGTTTTTTTCAAATATTTTCCAAATGCAAAATGGTCTGGATAATCTAAAAAAGAGTAGGCCAAAGGTACTATTTTTACTTTTGGCAAGTTTTTAGTTAGATAATAAAGTGGGACTAAAGTTCCATGGTCAAGCGATGGTTCGTTAATTAATTTTATTGGCAGGTTTTTTAATTCCGCTCTTACTTTTATTTTATTAATAAAAATAATATCAGAATCAAACTCAAATTTATCGTCTAAATCTCCGAAAGTTTGAAAGTCGCCATAATATTTTTTACTCATTTGCACTGTAAAAAAATATGGGTGAACTAATCCGTGCGGAGAAATGACAATAATAATATCCGGCTGTAAAGCGTAAAGTTCCTCTCCGAGCTGTTCCATTGCTTGTTTTGTTTTTAAAATTTGGTTTAAATTGTCTTTGCCAATATTAGGGATTAATATTGGCGGGTGAGGAGTAATAGCTGAAAAAATTAACATATATTTAAAATTATTTATTTAGCTGAATCCTTCTGTTATTTTATAGTAAATTATTCATAAAATTTTATTTTAAATTTTTAACCCTGAATATTCGCGCAAAATTTTTAAAGTCGCTTGCACAGTTGAATTTTTCGTATTAAGAAATTTTATATTTTTAAAGTCTTTAGCTATTTTAGTGATTACTTCATCAGCCCAAGAGGGAGTTAAAATTTTAACGTCTGAAAAATCTATTTCTATTAATTCGTTTTTATTCAAGCCTTTTGTCAAATACGCTGACATAGCCAAATACGCTTCCCGCCCATCTGGCCGTGAAATTAACATATCTCCAAATTTTTTTAATTCAATTCTCATAGTTATAAAATTAAAGAGTTAAAATAGCTAAACACCCATTAATATTTTTATTTGTTGTTTTTATTTTCATTTTTTTATTTAAATCAGCGCGCGCCTTGCCAGAACTAAGAGTGAGGCGCATATTTTCTTTTTCAACGCTTTCTTTTGAAAATTTCAATCCATTGCCTCTGTTTTCTGGGGCTCTCCCTGATATTCTTTCTGTAAAAGCTGTTTTTAAAGCTTCGGAATCGTTTTTTAACTCAGGTTTTACTCTTTTTAATGTTTTTAAAATTCCTTGCCCCTTGTCCGCTAAAATTATTTTTAATTTATTTTCAGAAAAATCATAACCAAAAAAAATTCCCATTATATCAGGCCAATTTCCTAAATTATGATCAAAAGAATTATTACCTATTTCACCGGCTATTGCAGAAGCAATATAAATTTTATTTTCATTAATTTTACTATTTTTTAATAAAATATTTGTCATTTTATTTAATCTTGTTTGAAAAATATTTCGTGTTTGGCAATAATAATCATCTAAATTTGTTTTATCTGACGCCAATGTTACCCAATCATAACCTAATTTTTGTATATTTTCATTCATAAAGATAAAAATTTTAATTTTACATCCCGGCGATTTGGATTCCACTATTTTTAGAATCTAAATTTATTGTCGCGCCGGTTGGATGAATTTCTAAAACTCTGTTATTAACTTCAATTATATTTTTCCATTTATACCCTAAGGAATTAAAAGTTTCTTCGGAAGCAATCGGTTTTTTATATCCATTTGAAATTACATAGACAACAGGGCTTGTAAAAGATTTAATAAGTTCTCTATCCTTGATTTTAAGAGGAGCTGCGGTCGGATATTTTGCTAATTCTTTTTCAGAAACTGGAATTATTTTTTTGTTTGGAAAATCTATTTTCATTATTGCTTTGTCCCAGATTGGCTGTTTTTTACCATTAATGACAAAGTATATTCCGCCTGTTTTTTTATTTTGTAATAAAGCGCCTGTTGGATAAATATCTTTTTCTGTTATGGTTGTTCCAATTGTATAACCATCTAAATCTTTTTTTTCAACGTCAATTATTTCTTCTGGGTTAAATCCGATTTTTTTAAATACTTCATTTGACTTTATTTTTCTGATGCTGTCATCTACTAATAAATATATTTTTCCTTCAGAACGGAGCAGGGAATAATTAGAAAATTTAATTGGCTTGCCTATTTTATAAGCATCTAAATCGTTTTTTCCAACTTCAACAACTTTGTCAAGAGAATATCTAGAGAGTAAAGCTGATTTTGTTAAAAAAGGTCTTTTTTCGCCATTTTGTATTAAATAGACTCCTGCTTCGCCTTTTTTCTTTAAAAGCGATCCATCAGGGAAAAATTTGTCTTTAGAAGGGAAATATTCATTCCATATTTTCCAAAAATTATAATTACCATAATAGACATGAGGCGTGTAATCATAAAACGCCGCTGTTGCTTTATTCTCAGGCGTAACAATATCTATGGTGGCTGAATCAGTATTGTGTCGTTTAAAGATATAAGTATTACCAGGTTCATACCGGTTTGAATAATTTTTTGGATTATCATCTAAATAGGCTCTAAATTGCAAATAAGAGCTATTGATTTGTTTGAAAAAACTATTCCATCGCGGATTACATCCTCCCTTATCAGGACAACCATAGCCAACTGCGGCATTTAATTGGTTTTCTGTAGGATGCGGATCAGTCAGAAGGCTTTGTTCCTTTTGTAACAGGGTAAGCATAAATTTAGGATTCAACTTGTTTTTTTGCGCTAAAGTATAAATTACTTCCGGCGCTTTTCTTTTTTCACCAGCTTTATCTTCACAAACATAATTTTTTAATATTCCTTTTTGTTGTCCTAAAAAATTTTCAACATCATTTAAGCTCATAGAATTATAATCTTCAAGTTCTTCATCAGATAAAATATAATTAGGATCAAATGTCATTGAGGCCATTGATAAAGCGGGAAATAGAGTATAAAAAATTATAAACAACATTATAAATGATTTTTTTCTTATCATATTTTTTAATTTTTTTAAATTAGGAAATAGATAATAAATAATCTGTTTTGTCATTCCCGCTTTGTCATTCCCGCGAAGGCGGGAATCTCGTAGGTTAGCTTGTTTTAAGGGATTCCCGCCTTCGCGGGAATGACAGTAAGGATGCGGGAATGACAATAAGGATGCGGGAATGACAGTAGGGATGTGGGAATGACAGTAAGGACGCGGGAATGACAGAAAATAGTCATTTTATCTATTTCGTAATCTAAGGTAATTCAAAGTAATTTAATTTTAAAATCATTATTATAATAACAAATTTTAATTTTAATGGCAAGGAAATTAAATCATATAAACATATAAACATTTTAATTTAAAAAAGCGGCAGATTTCTTATCTACCGCTTTTTTTAAAAAAATATTTGATTCGCCTTATCGGCAACCGCCATTTGTGGGAGCTGATGCTTTTCCTAAATTTTGCGAACATTCTTTTGGCTGTTTCTTAAAGGCCTTGCAAATAGCTGTTTTATAATCTTCTGGAGATCTTCCGCCTTGATATTTTGCTCCGTTTATAACTAAATCAGGAGAACCTTTAACATTATATTTTTTATTTAAATCTACTTCTTTTGCTAATAAGCTATTAGCTTCATTTTTTAAGCAAGAACTTATTTTAGAAGTGTCAATGCCTAATTTTTTGGCAGGACCATCCCAACAACTGTCAATATTTTGTACGGTGCAATCTTTATCTACAGCGTCAATATAATCCCAAAATTTACTTTTGTTATATTTATGAATACACAGTTCCCTTACATCTTGTTTTACTTCATTAATACCATGCATAGAACAATATTTACTATCTTTATCTAAACAATATTTTGCTCCGCCGCCTTGATAATTTGAATAAATTACATAATGCGGTTCAATTTCTATACTGTTTGCTAAAAGTCGCGCTACTGGAGATATCCCTTTTTCAGCTTGATTTCCATAAGGGCAATAACTCATTGTAAAAAGTTTGACTGTTGGTTTATTAGCTTGGGGAATTTTAGATGTTGGAGCTTGTTGGTTATTATTAGATTTTTGTTTTACTATTTCAGCTCTTTTTTTCTCTATATCAATTGCGTCTGGCAAGAATAATTTTCCGTCTTTTGTAATATATAGTGTTGAGGTTGAGGTTTTATCATTTTGGCTTGTAATAACAGCTGTTATAGCATATAATCCATTTTTTTCTTCGCTCTTAGCGACTTTTATATTTTTGATTCCGCGAGAATAAGCTTCATTAATAAAGTTTGTCAATTCTGTCCCAGCCTCTTCGGCTGTCATCTCAGTTGTTGTGTTTTTGTTTGTTATAATATTCTTGACATTACTATTTTTACTAACCAATAAGATTGCTATGACTATTAATAGAAAAGCAATTGAGATTAACCAAAAGTTAATTCCTCCTGGCTTTTTTGTTTTTGATTTTTTTGTTTTTAAAGATTTAAGCGATGTGTATTCACTCATAAAAATAAATTTTAAATAACAAATAGAAACAAAGTATTATTTACTATTTGTTGTTTTAATTATTACCTTGAATTAAATATATTTTAATTACCTTGAATTACGAAATGTCATTGCGAGGTCCGATGGACTCTGAAGAGTCATACAAACTCCTTCGGGCGAGGAGGAACGACGAAGCAATCCCGACGAAAGTTCTGTCATTGCGAGGAGGAACGACGAAGCAATCCCGAGAATTGGCGATAATATTCATGGAATTGCTTCGCTTCGCTCGCAATGACAGGGAGTATTCAGGGGGTCGCTTCGCTCCTTTCTCGCAAAGACAGCAAAATTTATGTATTTCGTAATCCAAGATAATTCGCTTTTAAATTTATAGACTTAAAAATAATTTTAATTTTTATCTGTTTGCTCGCCACGGCGAGCGGACAGGAATTTTGCCATGTCTGACGGCAGGCAGGCATTTTGCATTTATATCTTATGTTTTTTAATCTAAAAAGAAAATTTACTCCAAATTTGAGTATTGATTTAGGGACATCAAATGTGATTGTTCATCTTTCTGACAAAGGAATTATTATAAACGAACCAACTATTGTTGCCATAAATAAACGAACGGATCAAATTTTAGAAATAGGGCATGAAGCAAAAAAAATGTTAGGACGCACGCCTCCTCATATTTCAGTTATAGAACCGTTAGTAAATGGAATAATTTCTGATTTTGAAGTTACGGAAAAAATGTTGAAATATTTTATTGATAAATTGCATAGTGATAGAAT
>JAACEG010000049.1 GCA_011682665.1 Lysobacteraceae bacterium | reverse complement strand
TCTAATTCTTTTTGGTTTACTTTGCCCACTGAAGCTTCGTGAGTAATTCTTGCTTCAGGATTTTTAACTAAAACGACTGGGATAGATTGAGCAATTGAATTTTCCCCCACCACAATTTCTTGGCAATCAATATGCCCGCTAGCGCCTTTAGCTTTTGTTCTAGTTTTAATTCGCTCCCCCTATTTATCCAAAGTTACTATTTTTTAGTTTTATTAAGTCTTAAAAAGTTATCTTAAAAATTTTTATATCAAACATTATCCAAATATTTTTTTCCTTTTAATTTGTCTGGTAAAAAAATTTTTTTAGAATATTTTTCATATCCGCTCCCATAGCCCAACTTTTCCACAAATTTTGTTGTCGCGTTACGAAGAGCTAACGGAATTGGCAAATTTTCATACTTTTTTACATCTTCCATTGCCTTATTATAAGCATTATAAGCGCTTCTGTCTTTTTTGCATTTAGATAAATATACAACTCCGTGCGCTAAATTAATTCCACACTCCGGCAAGCCAATAATTTCCACAGCTCTAAAAACACTATTCGCCACTACCAAAGCGGTGGGTTGAACAATGCCAATATCTTCTGACGCAAAAATAACCATTCTTCTCGCAATAAATTTAGGATCTTCGCCAGCGTCAATCATTTTAGCTAAATAATATAAAGCAGCATCTGGTTGGGAAGCGCGCATACTTTTAATAAAAGCAGAAATAGTATTATAATGCTCATCACCTTTTCTGTCATATTGTAAAAATTTTGATTGGGCAGTATTTTTTAAATTTTCAACTGTTATTTCTCCATAAAGTTGAAATGTGTTTTCAATCACAGTAATGGCTTGCCTTGCATCACTATTAGCTAAAGAAATTATCCAATCTTTTGCTTGCTCGCCTATTTTAATTTTTGTCCTTTTGATAATTTCTACCATTTCTTTTTCTGAAAATTTATTTAAAATAAAAACTCTGCAACGCGATAATAAAGGCGAAATTATTTCAAAACTTGGATTTTCTGTTGTCGCTCCAATTAAAATTATTTTTCCATTTTCAACTAAGGGAAGCAAAAAATCTTGTTGGGATTTGCTAAAGCGATGTATTTCATCTAAAAACAAAATTTTTTCTTGTCCCCAAGCATTTTCGTCAATTATTTTTTTAATATCTGACTTTTTTGCAGAAACAGCTGACAATTCGTAAAGTTGCGCTTTTAAACTATTAGCATATATTTTTGCCAAAGTTGTTTTGCCTGTCCCCGGCGGACCCCAAAGAATAAAAGAGAACAGATGCTTTTTGTTTATAGCCATATTTAATGGCTTGCCTTCTCCAACTAAATGTTTTTGCCCAATAAATTCGCTTAGAGTTTTAGGCCTTATTTTTGAGGCTAAAGGTTCCATATAAATTTATAAAATATTAGCAAATTCGTAATTATCTTGGATTACGAAATACATAAATTCCGCTGTCTTTGCGAGAAAGGAGCGAAGCGACTGACGAAGCAATCCCAATAATTGGCGATATATTCTTGGAATTGCTTCGTCGTTTCGCTCTCCGAAGGAGTCCGTATTCAAGGTAATTAATAAATTTTGGATCTAAAATTTGAATTTGCCATTCGTTATCCCAAATTAATTTTAACAAATTTTTTTATTTTTGTTTTTTATATTTTAATTTTTCATAATATTACTTTTGTCTAAATTTTATTTCAAATAATATATTTTTATCCTACTCTAAAAATAATTTTTATCAAATACTTTACATAAAATCAAAATTAGATAGGCTTAAACAATTCTCATAAAATTAAAAATTTCTTGTATTTTTTTTAAAAAAGGTGTGAAATAATATAAACAAAATTTAACTGCACTTTGACAAATAAAGATAATAAAAAAATAATAAAAATAAAATTCAGAATAATAAAATAGGAGGGAAAAGAGAGATGAAAAATTTAGCTGCAGCAGTAGAAAAAATTATAAAAGAAAAAAAGGGATTTATTAAAAAATGGCAATTGCCTTTTTGGATAAACAACAAAATAAGATTCGGAGATTTTGATGATCTTATAAAAAAATTGCCATTGGGGTTAATTTTATCGTTAAAGGGAGGTATTAAAGAAAATAGGTGCGTCCTATTTTTAATAACCAACACCCAATATGTTAGAATTTCAGAATGTCTTAAAAAAAGGCATCCAAAAGATACACATTTTCCTTTAAATGAAATACCTCCGCCTATATCAGCTGTGTTAAAAAAAGGTAATACATATATTGCCAATCCTAAGATAAATCCATTAACAGACTATATGGCTGATCTTATTCGCGACGAAAAGATAAAAGCCATATATTACACAAAAGTAAAAACTCCGCGTGGCGATTATGTTTTAGTGGTTGACGCTACTGGGGAAAAAACAGCTATCGAAGAAGACGAAAAATTTTTTATTGACGCTATTGGGCAAGAAATAGCGGAAATGGAAAAAGAGAGAGAAAGAAAAGAGGAAAAAAATCAAGAAACAATTACCTTCTTGCTTAATTTGCTTCTTCATCTCTTTAGAAATAAAATTATGGTTATTGGAGGATTTACTAAACGTTTAAAAAAAATCGCTTCTCAACAACAAAACGAAAAATGTAAAAAATGTCATGAAAAAACAGCTACAATTTTAGCAGAAACCGACAAAATTGAAAAAACAATAAAAATTTTTGAAAATGCCCTTCACGATATTGAAATGGCAGCTACACTAAACTTAACATTGCAACCTTTTTGCGATATTATTAAACCTTTGGCCGACATTGATATTAAGATTCCTGTCATAGTTGACAGAAGAAAAGTGGAAAAATTTTTAGAAAGAATTCCTCCTCCTCCCAATATTTTCATAATGGAAGAAGAAAGATATATACGAATTTCGTTTCCATTAGAAGACGAAAAAATGTGGAGAGCAGCGTTATCAATGCGTCCACAAAATGGAATAAAAAATGATCATTCTGAAAATGAGTTTCTTCTCCTTATCTCAACAATACTTTTTAAAAGAATGGGAGGAAAAGTAAAATTATTAGACGGATTTATTAATATTTTTTTTAAAAGGGGGTAAATAAAAGGGGGTAAATAATTAAAGAGGCAGTTTTGCATAGCAAAATTGCCTCTTCTAATTTCAAAACAAAAAAGCCTTAATTTAAGGCTTTTTATTTGTTTGATAATGTTATTTTAGTATTCTCGCAATGACCTACTTTCCCGCTATGCAGTATCATCGGCGCTGATAGGCTTAACTTCTGAGTTCGGGATGGGATCAGGTGTGACCCTATCGCTAAAAATTACGAGAATGCTAAAATAACATTAAAAAAATTTTAATAAAAAAAATAAAAATATCCTCTCTGCTCTCCCCTGCAAAGGGGAGAACGAAGATATAATAAAACAGCCAAAATTCTTGCGGTTAATATAAAAATAATGATCTATTAGTACTCCTCTGCTAAATTCATTGCTGAACTTACACATAGAGCCTATCAAACCCATAGTCTCTGGGTGATCTAAAAAATCTAATCTTGAAGACAGCTTCGCGCTTAGATGCTTTCAGCGCTTATCTAAACCAAACGTAGCTACCCAGCAATGCCCTTGGTAGAACAACTGGTACACTAGAGGTTTGTCCATCCCGGTCCTCTCGTACTAGGGATGAGCCTTCTCAAATTTTAACGCCCACGGCGGATAGGAGACCGAACTGTCTCACGACGTTCTGAACCCAGCTCGCGTGCCCTTTTAATTGGCGAACAGCCAAACCCTTGGGACCTTCTTCAGCCCCAGGATAGGACGAGCCGACATCGCTGTTTTCAACTGTTTTTACAGTTTACTTCCCATTATTACTAATGGAGTGGACTATATCTTCATCCGTTCTTATTAATAAACGGAGTTGGCGTATTATAGCATTGCAATTTTACAAACCTTGTTAGTTTGCAGAAATACTATCCGTTTTTAGCAAAATACTAAAAACAAGTCTCTACGGGGTCATAACTCATTGATATTGAGTTAGACTTCCCACGGTATTGTCCATAATAATTAATTATAGGCCATTTTTATTATGGAGTTCACCGTTATAAGCCAAATTTATTTACTCGATTGCTCGAGATGGCACCCCGATATGTTAAGGTGCCGAACCTGGTCGTCGATGTGAACTCTTGGACCAGACTAGCCTGTTATCCCCGGAGTAGCTTTTATCCGTTGAGCTTCCGCCGTCCTATTTCGTACGGTCGGATCACTAGCTTCTGCTTTCGCAACTGCTCGACTTGTAGGTCTTGCAGTAAAGCTGGCTTATGCGCTTGCACTATCAGTCCGATTTCCATCCGGACCTAGCCAACCTTTGTAAACGCCTCCGTTACTTTTTGGGAGGCCACCGCCCCAGTCAAACTACCCACCAGATACTGTTCCCGTCCCGGTTTTGTTATTTTATAAAATTATAAAATAACAAAATCGGGACAGGGTTAGGATTAAAAATATACAAGGGTGGTATCTCACTGGCATTCGTGCCTCGCTACCGCTCGCCACGAGAATTTTGAATTTTGAATTTTGAATTTTGAAATAAACTCTAATTTTTAATTTTTAAAACATTAAAATATTACTGTTATCGTTTAATTTTAACATTAAAAATTAAATCATTAAAAATTTATTCGAAATTCGAAATTCGAAATTCGAAATTCCGTGTCAAACGAAAG
>JAACEG010000003.1 GCA_011682665.1 Lysobacteraceae bacterium | reverse complement strand
ATCCTTTAAAAGCGGATAGTGATGGCGACGGAGCAAACGATAAGCAAGAGATTCAGAATAATACCAATCCTAATGGAGAAGGAAAAAGAGTTCCCAGGGGGGGTAGTAACCCTTTACTTGAAAATATGTTGATGAAAAAATAAATTAGGAATTAGCCCAGTCAGAGACTAGTCAGTCTTTGGCTGATGTTTGTATTTTTGTTTTTTGAAATTTGTATTTTATTATTATAGTTTTTATACATTTTATATTGTCATTTTGAATATAGAATAATTTTTACGGGACGTGTTTATAAAAAATATTTAGGGGCTGGTAACGAAAGCGTTTTCGTAACGACCCCAGTTAGCCAGCTGGCAACGGGGTAAAAATTTTTAGATTTTGAGACAAATTTTTTAAATATTTTTTTTAGTCTACCCTAAGGTAAGGTAAAAAAATTTGAAGAAAATTTGACCAAAAGATGAAAATTGCAGTAGGAACGCTCTCGTCACCAGTCCCTATTTAGCAAAAAAGCGCTAAAAAAATTTACGAGTTTATCAACAGAAGTTTTGCGTAGAATTTTAAAGTATAGTATAATAATTTTAAGGCTATTAAGAAAAGCCTATTTTTGAAATATTTTTGTTATCTATTTTAATATGCTTAAAAAAAAGAAACAATTGATTACCAAAAAGATAAATAAAAAAAATATTAAGAGGAAAAAAAATATTCAATCAGGAAAAGAAAAAGCTAAAAGAAAAAAAATTTTAGTTCCTCTTACTATTAAAAAGAAAACAGTCAAGAAAGTTGTTAAGAGAAATAAAATTGAATTAAAGAAAAAAAAGCCAATGATTAAAATTAAAAAAGCAGTTACCAAATTTAAGAAAACAACAAAAGTTAATAGCCTTAAAAAAGAAAAAGCAAAAACCGTAAAAAGAAAAGATTTTAATAGAAAAAATAATTTTAAAAAAAGCAAAGCAACAAAAAGTTCTCAACAAAAAAAAATTAAATTAGAAAAACTTCATAAAAAAAGTTTAGCTCCAAAAATAGAACAAGAGAAAAGCGCGCAGGTTAATTTAGTTTTTTCTATTAAGAAAGATATTAGAAGAGAATTTGATAAATTTTTCGCTTTATCAATTAAAAATAATAAGTTTGAAAAATCTAATTTAATTGGAAAAGAGAAAAATTTTGAGAAAAGCCCAAAAACTTTATTATCAAATTTTGAAAAAAAACATTTTTTTTCTAATAATGAAAAAGCAAAAATTGATTATGATCTTTCTGTTTTTTCGCAATCTCCGCATTTAATAAATATTAAAGGCAAAAATACAAATGAAATAAAAAAAATTATTGGAGGAGAGAATAACATTTCTAAGATTGAAAATAAACATTTGAAAAAAAAGCCTTATTTTTTTAGCAAGAAAATTTCAGCTAATAAAGTTTCGAAAAGAAAAGTGATTAAACAGAATTTTTTAAAAGGATATATTAATTCAGGCGCTATTTTTCCAGAAGATAAAATTGGTTTTTGGAAAATTTTATTTTTTCCATTTTATACGTTTTTTCGCGCTTTAGAAATTTTTTTTATTGATCTTTCAAGAATAGGCAGAGGACGTTTGCCGAAAATGTTTAATTTTGCGCTTCCTCTAAGATGGAAAAAATCCTTAGCTTTTTTTGTTATAATATGTTTTATTTTACTTTTACCTTTTGAAACTTCATTTTTATATAAGGTTAAATCTTATGATAAAGGAATAATTTTAGGAGAAACCGCGACTGCTCTTGATCAATTGAAATTAGGAGGAAAATTTGTTTTTCAAAAAAAATTAAAAAGCGCTGATTATTATTTTTCAAAATCATTGTTGAATTTTAGTAAAGCGCGGCAAAATTTGGAAGATGTTAATTCAATAGTTGTGCAAATTTTACAGCATATTCCTCTTGACGGAGGAGATGTTTCTTCGGGTAAAAAATTAATTTGTTTTGGTGAGAATATTTCCAAGTCAGCGGTTTATTTAAATAAAGCCTTAGAAACAGCTTGCAAACATGAAAATTCAGAAAAAAGTAACAAAATTTTTATCAATAATAAAATTTTAGCAGGCAGTGATTTAGGGGAAGGTCTTATAAAGAAAATTAAGATATCTCGAAATAATATTATATTGGCGACAGATGAATTGAAAAACGCAAAATCAAATCTTGATTTAGTTGATTTTAATATTTTACCAGAGCAGGAGAGACATAGTCTTTTTGAAATAAAAAATGATTTGCCGATTCTAATTTCTTATTTAGATAATTTTGATGAATTTTTGAATTTTTCTTTAAAATTTTTAGGTAAGGATAATTTTAAACGTTATCTTATAGTTTTTCAAAATAATTATGAATTGCGGGCGACAGGGGGTTTTATTGGAAGTTTTGCTATGGTGGATATTGATAATGGAAAAATTAAAAAAGTAGAAATTCCAGAAGGGGGAAGTTATGATTTGCGAGGAGGTCTTGTGAAAAGTGTGAGCGCGCCTGAACCGCTTTATTTAGTTTCCCCTTTATGGCAATTTCATGATGCAAATTGGTGGCCTGATTTTCCAACGTCAGCAAAAAAAATGATGTGGTTTTATGAAAATAGCGGAGGACCGACAGTTGATGGAGTGATTGCTCTAACGCCTCAAATAATTATTAAACTTTTAGAAATTACCGGTCCGATAGAAATGGATAAATACAATGAAACTATTTCCGCTGATAATTTTATGTGGGCGACAGAATATAATGTTGAGCTAAGGCAAAACAAAAAAGAAAAACCTAAAAAGTTTATTGCTGATTTATCAATAAAATTATTTGATAAATTATTAAATCAAACAGGAAATTTAAATATAGAAAAAGGGTTGCCCAATATTTTGACTATATTAGACAAGATAATTAAAAATAAGGATTTACAATTATATTTTAGCGATAAAGAAATGCAGAATATTGCACAAAAATATGGTTTAAGCGGAAAAATTAAACAATTTGAAGGGGATTATTTAATGGTGGTTAATTCTAATATCGCCGGAGGCAAGACTGATGGCGTAATTTCTCAAAATATAAATTTAGATAGTAGTATTCAAAAAGATGGATCTATAATCAATCAACTCACAATAAAACGTAAACATAATGGGGATAATCAGGATTATTTTCAAAAAGTTCGCAATGTTGATTGGATAAGAGTTTATGTTCCCAAAGGTTCGCAAATTATTTCTGCTTCAGGATTTAGACAGCCTGAAAAAAAATATTTTAATAAGCCTGATAGTTCGCTTAATATTGATGAAGATTTATCAAGGTTGGAAGGCGGTTTTAAGATTGACAATCAAAGCGCTACTCATATTTATAATCAGTTTGGAAAAACAGTTTTTGCAAATTGGTCTATGTTAGATGTCGGGGAGACAGCAATTATCAAAATAAAATATAAACTTCCTTTTAAAGTTCAGAAAACTGTTTTTAAAGAAGATAAAAAAAATAAATTAATGCAAAAATATTTTCCATTTTATAAAAAAGACGCAAATTTAGATGAAGATTTAAGAAGTTATGTTTTTTTGATTCAAAAACAAGCGGGCATTGATTCAGATTTTAATTATAAATTAAATATTCCTGGTAACTGGGAAAAAATTTGGGATAATAATTCCTCTTTGAGTTCGTTTTCAGCTGTTTTAGATAAAGATATGTTTTTCGGGGATATTTTTAAAGTGGAATAAATTTCAGACTGTCCGAAAATTGTCGTTTTCCCTTTCGTAAGGGAAGCCATTATCGTTCTCCCCCTATTTAGGGGGAGTTAGAGGGGTATTTTAATTTTTACCCTACCTAACCTCCCCTAAAAGGGGAGGAAGCCGTTATTCTCGCTCTCCCCCTTGTAGGGGAAACCATTATTCGTTTCCCCCCTTGTAGGGTCTGTTTTCCCCTTCTCCTCCTTGTAGGGGGAAACTATTATCGTTCTCCCCCTATTTAGGGGGAGTTAGAGGGGGGGTATAAAACAATTTTTAATTTTCCTGCCTGCTGGTAGGCAGGCTTCGCTTCGCTCGCAATGATAGTGTTATTCATTAAGCTATATAACAATATAATTAATGTTTCAAAATTAAAAATTAATTATATAACAACTATGCTAAAATTTAACAGAAAAAAAACAAAGGAAGATGATGATGAAATAAATTTTGAAAGTAAAAAAATTAATAGTGATTTATCTGAAATTTATGGAGATTATAATGAAGAAGATAGTGGTATGGAATATTTAGAAAAAAATCCAAAAAATAAAATTGCGATGTTCTTAAAAACATTTTTTTCTTGTCTTTTTATAGTTTTATTTTTGGGTGTTATTGGCTATGCAATATTTAATCGTCCCCAAGCTGATAATACAAAAAATGAAAAAACAAATGGAATGGTTTTAAGTATAGAAGCCCCTAAAACAATTTCTTCTGGAGGAAGAATAATATATAAAATAACATACGAAAATCGCGATAAGGTAAAAATGTCTAAGTTGCAATTATTGTTAAGCTACCCAGAAGGGTTTATTTTTGAACATGCGTCTGTTGATAGGGAACAAAATTATGATAATGTTTTTAATTTGCCTGATATTGAACCATTAGATAAAGAAGAAGTTGAAATTCAGGGTCGGCTTATTGGTAAGGAAAATGAAGAAAAAAATTTATTAGCTTCTCTTTCTTATGAACCATCAAATTTTTCATCAAATTTTCAGGAGCTGGCTAATGCCAGCACAGTTATAAACTCGGCGGCCATTGGAGTTGAAATATTAGGCTCTAAACAAATTTTATTAGATAGAGATTCAAAATACTTAATAAAAGTAAAAAATAATTCAGATGAAGATATTGAAAATTTGCGATTACTAATTATTTATCCGGAAAATTTTTCAGCAAAAAAATTTGGGACTGAGCCTGATAAGAATATTAAGGTAGATGAGGTTGATTTTGGCGTGAAGTACAATGTTTGGAAAATAGAAAGACTTGATAAAGGTAAAGAGAGAGATTTTGTGGTTAACGGCATATTTTCAGGAAAAATAAAAAATGAGCAAAAAATGGTTGCCAGAGCAGAAATTAAAGATATGAGTAATAATTATAATTCAATTGCAGAGAGTTTTTTGATCGCGCAAGCCATTGATAAAGATATAAAACTTAATTTAGTTTTAAACGGCGCAAGCAATAATCAAACTGTTAATTTAGGAGACAGTTTGAATTATTCTATAGCTTACGAAAATAAAGGGAAAAAAGATTTTAAAGATGTTCAACTAAAAATGCATATCCAATCTTATCTTGGAGATAATCCGATTGATTTAATAAATTGGGAAAGTGTGAAAGATGAAAACAACGGAAATGTTAATGTTGATGCTAAAGAAATTTTATGGACAAGCGATAATATACTTAAATTAAGTTCTTTTTCAGCAGGAGAAGAAGGAGTTATAGATTTTTCAATTAGTTTAAAGCAATTATCTGATATTTTAGAAGAAATTGGTTCTGAAAGAGGCAATTTAAAGATAGAAAGTACAGCTGAGATGATAATTGGTAAAGTTGATGAAACAGAATTTAAAATGTCTGTAAAAAGTAATCAAATAATTTCAAATATAAATACTGATGTTGCTTTAAATGCGCAAGTCCAATATTTTAATAAAGATAATATCGCGATTGGTTCAGGACCTTTACCGCCAAAAGTAGGTGAGACAACTAAGTATAGAGTTTTTTGGAAGGTTAATAATAGTTTACATAGCATAAAAAAAGCAGAAATTAAAACAGTATTGCCTGATTATGTAGTTTGGACTAATCGATTTAACAAAAGTATAGGAGAACTAAATTATAATGAGGAGAATAAAGAAGTTGTTTGGAATATTGGTGAATTACCTATAACGAAAAATATTTTACAATTGGATTTTGAAATTGCAATTACTCCTAAAGAAAGCGATTTAAATAAAATTTTGGTTTTATTAAATAAGACTATTTTAACGGCAATTGACAGTGAAACAGATTCGCCCATTTCAGAAGAATGTAAGCCTTTAACAACTGATTTAGAAAATGATCCGATCGTGAGCGGAAGAGGGCTAGTTGAATAGTCTTGAATTACAAATTACGAATTTTAAATTTTAATTAATGTTTGAAAATTATTTCATTGAAAATTAGAAATTGAAAATTTTATAGTTTATGTTTAGAATATTAAAAAAATCTAAATACTCAGAAGCCAGGAAGGGGAAAATAATTACAAAAAGAGGGGTTATTAATACCCCTTTTTTTATGCCAGACGCTACGCGTGGATATATTAAATCTTTAAACAATAATGAACTTCATAAAATAAACATTGGGCCAATGGTTGTTAATACTTACCATCTTTTTCTTCAACCAGGGACTAGAGTAATAAAAAAAATAGGAGGGATACATAAATTTATAAATTGGAATTCCCCTTTACTTTCTGATAGCGGGGGGTATCAAATTTTTTCACTCATCCATAAAAATACAAATATGGGGAAGATTATAGACGACAAAGCTATTTTCCGTTCGCCAATTGATGGCTCGATCCATAGTTTAACGCCTGAAAAGTCAATTCAAATTCAATTTGATCTAAGTGTTGATATGATGGTTTGTTTAGATGATCCTGTCCCTAACGATTATGATAAAGATAAGACCAAGAAAGCTGTTGAGCGAACAATCGTTTGGGCAAAAAGATCTAAAAGAGAGTATGAGAGACAGATTAAAAAGAGAAAGATAAAAATAAAAGAACGCCCTTTGATTTTTGGTGTCATCCAAGGCGGTAATTATTTTGATTTACGAGAATTTTGCGTAAAGGAATTAATTAAAATCGGTTTTGACGGTTATGGATTTGGAGCGCGTCATATTGATAAAAATGGAAAATTTTTAGAAAAAATTTTACAATTTACCGCTAATTTAATTCCCCAAGATTCTTTACGTTTTGCTTTGGGCGTAGGCACGCCTGAGGATATTGTTCGTTGTGTTAAGATGGGATGGGATATGTTTGATTGCGTCATCCCAACTCGCGAGGCTCGACATGGAAAATTATTTTTATGGAAGAAGGACGATCTAAACAAAAAAAATTTTTATAAAACAATCAATATTATTAAAACAAAATTCAAAAATAATTTTAAGGCAATAGATGATAAAAATTCTTGCAACAAAACATCTTATGCTTATCTTAACCATATTTTCAAGACAAAAGATGGTTTAGGAAAACAGATAGCTATTATCCACAATTTGAAATTTTACATGGAGCTAATGAAAAAGATACGAAAAAATATATAGTCATTGCAAATCTATTTTTTAGATGATAATATATTCATATAAATTAATTTTTTAATAGCATATTTTTCCGCGACTTTCCGCATTAAACTCTGCGTTAATCTGCGCGCCTAGGAATTTCAATAAATTCCTAGGCGATAAATTTATGGAAATAGATAAACAAAAAAATCAAAAAATCAAACATCAAATAATATTTGTGTTTGTAATCTTATTCCTTATTTTTTTTATTATTGGGGCTTTGATTGTTGACAAAAAATTTTTTTTAGATAAAAAAAATAATAATCAAATTAAAGCGCAAAAAGCACATATTAATAAAAAAGAAAAAATAGAAAATCCTTATGATAAAAATCCTTTGCCACCTGTTGATCAGAAAAAATTAGAACTTGAATATAAGAGCAAAATCAATAAAATTATAGATTCTTATAAAAAATCAAAAGCAATTAGTAATACTGGATTTTGGGCAGACTTTAGCCATTCAACCTTGGATAATCTTTTTAAAATGATTGTTCCGGCAAAATATAAAGAATTCCATTTAGAATTGGTTATAGGTTTTAATATTATAAATCAAAGCGCTAATAATGTAATCGGTTATAAAATAGGGGATGGTTTTAAAAAAGTTAACAAAGCTATAGAAGAATATTTAAAAGAAAAATAATCATCAAAATGTTTAAAAAAATTTTTAATATTAAAAGACTGAATTCCTTTTTTTCTGCGATTTTAGTTTTTATTATAATGGAGATTTTGGTTTTTTATCCATCTTTCATTTTATTACTAAGCTTATTTATTGTCGGAATTATATTTTTTTCTGTCTGGAGGATTTTGCCTAAAAGTTTTTCAGTAAAAAAAGAGCCAAATAATGGAAATATTATTTTGTTTAAAATAATTAACATTAGCAAAATTGTTTTAACAGACAAAAACTATCTTTTTTTTATTGCGCCATTTTTTTTATTTTTAGGCGCCATTTCTTTTCTTTTATTTTTAAGAAATATTCTATTTATTCATTCATCGATCTTGCTTTTTAGTTTTTTTTATTTTTTATTCTTAGAAACATTATTTTTTTATTTTTATTCCCCATCTTTTTTAGAAAATTCAGATATTTTAGCCCAAGAACAAAAAGATTATTTTATTGAAAATATTTTTACTATTATTGATTTATTATCTTTATTTTTTATTTATTCCACACTTTTTTCTTTATTATATCTTTTTAATTTTTCATTAACAAAAATTATTTTGTTAGTAATTTTTGTTAGTTTTTTATCTAATCATTATTTATTTTTTATATATAAAGTACCAGATAAAATTTCTTATCTTTATAATATAATTATAACCCTTCTTACAGTAGAATTTTTTTGGGGAATTTCTTTTTTACCAATAAATTTTTATGTTGATAGTTTAATTCTTATAAGCGTTTATTATGTTATTATAGGAATGGCATATTTTCATTTTAAAAAGAAGTTAGACAAAACTAAAGTTTTAAGGCATTTATTAATAAGTTTAATAATTATAATTCTAGCAATGATTACCGCAAAATGGACTTAATTTCTTTGAATTACGAAATATTTTTGCAGGGAAAGAGCAAAACCTGCCGGTAGGCTTTGCTTCTTTCTCGCAAGGACAGTAGAATTTATAAATTTCGTAATTTAAGATAATTTAATTTTATGTTTAAAAAATTTCAAAATTTATTTTTTGTGCTATTGTTAACGGCTATTGGTTTTATATCTGGAATATTAGGAGCATTATATATTGAAAATAATTTATTAGAATTAAATACTGTTTATGATAAATATATTCAAACAAACAATGTTTATCAAAAAAAAGAATTAATTTTTTCAAATAATAATAAAATTAATTTTTCAATAGATTATTTTAGAAGAAATATAGTTGGTATTATTAAAAGAAAAAAAGGGACTGCCAATCTTTTAAATAATTTTTATTCGCAGAAAGACATTATTGGTTATGGCTTTGTTTTAACTGATGATGGATGGATTATTGTTTTAGATGATAATATAAATAAAGAAAAGAATAGCGATTTAGCGATTATAAATAATAATCAAATTTTTTATTTTCAAAAAAAAGTGCTTGATCCTTGTACAGGAATTTTATTTTTGAAAGTTGAGACTAAGGGAAAGAAATTGTCAACAATAAAATTAGGGGATTCAGATAAAATTAAACTCCTTGATGACCTAATGAGTGTTGATTTATTTGGTAACGCGTTTGAAGGGAAAATAATTAATACAGGTAGTCTTAAAAATTTTATTCAATCAAGTGAAAAATTGGATAAAAGAATAATTATTGATAAATCAGTTAATTTAGGATTGCCCTTTGTTAACCAATACGGTGAAATAATTGGAATTGTGAGCCAAAAAAATAAGAACTATTCTGAGTTAATTCCTGTTAATTATTTTAAGAATAAAATAAATAATGTTTTAATGGCAGATGGATTAAAAAGAATATTTTTAGGAGTAAATTATATTGATTCTTCCGAATTTTTTTATAGTAATAAAATTACAGATGGAAATGAACCTCTAAAAGGAGATTTGATTTATGCTTTGCAAAAATCTGAAGCAATCAAATCTAAAAGCCCTGCTGAAAAAGCGGGATTAAAATATAATGATTTAATACTTTCAGTTGAAGATGAGGATTTGGGAATAAATAAAAGTTTGAATGAAATAATTCAGGAATATAAAATTGGTAGCGAGATTGAGTTGAAAATTTTGAGAAAAGGAAAAATAAAAAAGATTAAGGTTGTGTTAGATGAATTGTAAAAATTTTGAAAAGAGCGAGAAGTTAATAGTTTATTTTTTATTAGAAATGATGAACTTTTTACAAGATACCATGAAATTATGAAGCAATTAACTTTAATTATTATTACTATTTTTGTTAGTATAATTTCGTCTGGTTGTGGCAAGAAAAATACTAGTATTGCTTTGCCGAGCAATGTTTCTAATGAAAATATCACTAAAAATATGAAGCTCACAAGCCCGGTTTTTAATTACAGGGATTTTATTCCAGCTAAGTACACTTGCGACGGAGACGATGTCAATCCGTTGCTGGAAATATCAAATGTGCCAACGAGCGTTAAAAGTTTGGTTTTAATTGTTGACGATCCTGACGCGCCTGGCGGTGATTGGGTGCATTGGACAATTTGGAACATCGCGCCGGATACAAAAATTATTTCTGAAAATAGCGCGCCGACTGGAGCCGTTCAGGGCATGACAGATTTCGGGAGTAATAAATATGGCGGACCTTGCCCGCCATCGGGAATTCACCATTATCAGTTTAAACTTTATGCCTTGGATATTTTGCTTAGTTTGAACCCTTCCGCGATTAAGAAAGACATTGAAAAAGCAATGGAAAATCACATTCTTGATCAAACTATTCTAATTGGACTTTATAAAAAAAGTAAAGATTTTAAAATTTAAATATTAAAAATAACATTCTAACATTTTGCAGAATGTTAGAATGTTATTCAAAATGATTTGAAAATTGCAGAACTAATAAAAAGCAAAAAATAAGGCAGGAAGTAAAAAAAATAGCAGGATAATTTGTTTTAGCTTTAGGATATAGATTGGACTTAAAAGGAGTAATAGCAAGCTATAGTTATAGAATCATATAAAAGAAATAATAATAAGACTGGAAAAATAATTATTGTATTTTTTATTTAAGATGATATAATTTAAGAAATATGAAACAAAATTTAATTTTTAAAAATTAATTATTTAAAATATATTTTATGGTAAAAATAGCAATTAACGGTTTTGGCCGAATTGGCCGAGCTGTTTTTAAAAGTTTAATTGAAAAGCATAAAAATTTGCAAATAGCGGCGATTAATGATTTAACAGACACAAAAACTTTAGCGCATCTTTTAAAATATGATACGATCTATCACAGATGGGATAAAGAAATTGGATTTGATAAAAGCAATATTATAGTGAATAACAAAAAATATAAAGTTTTAGCGGAAAGAGACCCTTCTGAATTACCTTGGAAAGAGCTTGGAGTGTCAATTGTTTTAGAATGTACAGGCCTATTTAGAACTAAAGAATTATGTGAAAAACATTTAAAAGCTGGCGCGAAAAAAGTTATTATATCAGCGCCCGCTAAAAGCGATGATGTTCCAGTTTATGTTTTAGGAGTTAATGATAAAAAAATCAAAAAAACAGATAAAATCATTTCTAATGCTTCTTGTACAACTAATTGTATTGCTCCGATAGTGGAAGTATTAAATAGAAAAATTGGGATTAAGAAAGTTATGATGACAACAATCCATTCTTATACTTCTGATCAAAATTTAGTTGATGGTCCACATAAAGATTTGCGGCGTGCGCGCGCCGCAGGGCAAAATATTATACCAACAACAACTGGCGCGGCCTTGGCAACAATTAAAACTGTTCCAAAATTAAAGGGGAAATTTGATGGAATTTCTATCAGGGTTCCAACCGCGCTTGTCTCAATGTCAGATTTTGTTTTTTTATTAAAAAAGAAAACTGATGAAAAAAAAGTGAACAAAATTTTTGTTCAGGAAAAAAAATCAAAAAGATATCTTGGCATTATTGATACAACTGACCAACCATTAGTTTCATCTGACTTTATTCATAATTCTTATTCAACTATTATTGATCTTTCTATGACTAAAGTTGTAGATGGAGATTTTCTAAAAGTTGTCGCTTGGTATGATAATGAATGGGGTTATTCAAACCGTTTAGCGGAAATCACAGAATTAATTTCGAAAATTAATAAGTAATTTATTAAGCAATTTAAAATGTTTTCAGAAAAAAAAGGCAAATGGCAAAAAATAATTTGGATAATTATCGTGGCTATAATGGGAATTAGCCTAATTTTTTGGACACTTGGTCCTATTTTTATGTATTAGTATTAAATTTTATGCAAAAAAAATGGAAGGTTGCGAAAAAGATAGATAAAGAATTAATAAATAAGTTTTTAGAAATAAATCCAATTATTCTTCAATTATTGGCGAATAGAGGAATTACAGAACAGGAAAGAATTAATGAGTTCTTATTTCCTGATTATAGGTCTTTAAATGATCCTTTTCTTTTTTCTGATATGGAAAAAGCCGTTAAGGTTATCAGAAAAGCGATTAAAGAAAGGAAAAGGATTACTGTTTTTGGTGATTATGACGCTGACGGAATAACTTCTAGCGCTGTTTTAATAAATTGTTTAAAAGAGCTTGGCGCGAAATGCAATGTTTATATTCCTGATAGAAAAAAAGAAGGTTATGGATTAAATGCAAAAGCTATTGAGATTCTATCAAAGAAAAAGACAGATTTAATTATAACAGTTGATTGTGGAATTACTAACAATAAAGAGATAAAAAAAATAAAAGATTTAGGAATGGAAGTGATAATAACAGATCATCATTATCCCTCAAAAGAAAAACCTCATTGTTTAATAATAAACGCGCAAGTTGATCATAATTATCCTTTTAAAGAATTAGCTGGAGTGGGGGTCGCTTTTAAACTATCCCAGGCATTATTATCTAAAATAAGCAAGAAAAACAGTTCTAAAAAAGAGGCTTTTGAAAAATGGCTTTTAGATTTAGTGGCAATTGGGACAATTGCTGACTGTGTTTCTTTAATTGGTGAAAATAGAATTTTAACAAAATATGGATTAATTGTTTTAAATAAAACTAAACGAGAAGGGCTAAAAGCTTTAATTAAAAAATCTTCTTTGAATTTAAGCGAGATCAACACTTATGATATTTCTTTTCGCTTATCCCCAAGAATTAACGCGGCTGGAAGAATGAATAAGGCGATAATTGCCTATGATCTTTTGATGTCAAATTCGTTTAAAAAGTCAAGTGAAATTACTGAAGATTTAAACCAGCTTAATCTTGAAAGGCAAAAAATTACTGATTTAATATTAAAAAAAGCCATAAAAGATATTGGGGAAAGTCCTAAAGAAAAAATTTTATTTTCTTTGCAAAAAGATTGCCCAGTAGGAATTTTAGGCTTAGTAGCAGGAAGAGTCGTAAGTCATTATAATAAACCTTCGTTTATATTAACTGAACAAGATCAAAAAATAATCGGGTCGGGAAGAAGCATCCCAAAGTTTAATATGATTAAAGCTTTAAACAAAATGAGTGATTTATTTTCTCACTTTGGAGGCCATAGCCAGGCTTGTGGGTTAACCTTAAAAAATGAAGATGAATTAAATAATTTTAAAGATGAGATGTTAAAAATCGCTAATAGCGAATTAATAGATAAAGACTTGCGTCCTGTTTTAGAAATTGACGCTAAAATAAATTTAAGCGATATTAATTGGAATTTTTTTGATGATCTTGCGAAATTCGCGCCTTTTGGCCAAAATAATGTTAAGCCTATTTTTTTAACAAAGAATTTAAAAATACTTTCTTCAAGAGAAGTAGGAAAAAACGGAAATCATTTAAAATTTTCAGTAAGCGATAGTACATATCAGGGTGGATATGGATGGAGTTGTATTGGTTTTGGTCTTTCAGAAAATTGGCGCGGAAGATTAAAACGTGGAGATTTAGTTGACCTTGTTTATTATATAGAGGAAAATCGTTGGAATGGTAGCCGAGAAATCCAGTTAAAAATTATTGATTTAAAACATTCAGAATTGAAATGATATCAAATAAACCGTGCATTGTTGGCATAAGTGATATTACTGATATTTTAAAAGATGAGGATTTGGTGGAAGTTGACGCGAATAAAGGGATGGTAAAAATTTTAAAACGCCAAAAATAATATTCTAACATTCTGCAGAATGTCAGAATATTATTTTAAAAATTTTAAAAACAGAGAAAGTAAAATAAAATATCAATTTAAAATTAGTTGACAGTTGACAGTTAATTGTCAACCTTTAGGGGCTGGTAACGAGAGCCGTTTCTACTGCAATTTTCATCTTTTGGCCAAATTTTCTTCAAATTTTTTTACCTTACCTTAGGGTAGGCTAAAAAAATTACTTGCCCCGTAGTTATTTATATACTACTGGGGTTTAAAAAA
>JAACEG010000048.1 GCA_011682665.1 Lysobacteraceae bacterium | reverse complement strand
TAGCTTTATCTCTTGGTGGCGGCGGAGCCAAAACATTTGCCCATTTGGGCGTTATTGACGCCTTGCTGGAAAATAAAATTCCAATAAATTTTTTAACAACTTGTTCGGCGGCTTCCATAATTGGGGTTTTAACTAATATAAAAATAGATAGTTGTGAGATTAAAAATGAATTTAATAAAAGAAAATGGCTACGTCTTATCAAAAGATCCATTTTTAAAGAAGTGCTTAAAAAATATTTAAAAAAGAAAAATATTACAAATATAAATCAAGGAAAAGTTCCTATTTCAATTGTTACTGTTGATTTAAAAACAGGAAAAGAAGTTGTTTTTGAAGAGGGCGATCCTTTACTAATTCCGCTAGCTTCAAGCGCTTTTCCAGGTATTTGGAAGCCAATTAAATACAGGGATTATTATTTGGTTGATGGCGGAATTTTGAATTTAGATCCAGCTAATATCGCAAGAGAAAAAGTCGGTTCACGTGGTATTGTTATTAGTGTAACATTGCAATTGGAATTTGAAAAAGAAAAGCCTGGAGGAAGATTAGATACAGTTTTAAAATCTCTTTATTTATCTCCTTTTAAATATAGGAACGAAATTTTGAAAAATAATTCTGATATAATTATATCTCCAGCTAATGATTTAAAAATTAGTTTCAGAGATTGGAAAGAAACTTTTTTTGGTTATTTTAGCAATAATAAAATAGAAAAATTTTATCAAAAAGGGTATGAAGCGGCTATCAAAGAAATACCAAAAATAAAAAAATTAATAAAAAATTTATGAATTTGCCAAAATTTTCAGTTGACAGGCCAGTGACTATAACAATGATGGTTTTAATTATTGTGGTTTTTGGTTTTGTTTCTTTCAGCCGTTTAGGGCTGGATATGCTTCCAGATATTGAATTTCCAGTAGTATCTGTCGTTACTTCTTATAGCGGAGCGACTTCTGAAGATATTGAGGATGTTATTACTAAGCCGATTGAAGACGCCGTGGCAACAGTCAAAGATGTCAAGTCAATCAAGTCTTTTTCGCAGGAAGGAATATCAGCGGTGATGATTGAGTTTAATAGTGGAACTAATGTGGATTTTGCGGCTCAAGATATTAGAGATAAAATCGGTTTGATAGAAGATTATCTGCCACAGGACGCCCGACAGCCGATGGTGATAAAGATGGACGTCAGAGCAATGCCAATTCTTGGATATGGCGTTATGTCAGACAGTTTAACAACTTCGGAATTAAAAAAAATATTAAAAGATAATATTAAAGATAAAATTGAAAGATTAGACGGAGTAGCTTCGGTTGAACTTCGTGGCGGGCAAGAGCGGGAAATTTTAATAAAATTAGATAAGCCGAAATTAGAACTTTATAATTTAACTCAAACTCAAATTGTCCAAATTTTGCGGGGTGAAAATATTAATCTGTCAGGCGGATTTATAGAGCAAGGCTTGCAGGAATTTTCTCTGCGTACAAAAGGAAAATATAAAAATTTGGAAGAAATAAAAAATACAATTATCGTTATTAAGAATGAAACTCCTATTTATTTAAAAGATGTGGCAAAAGTTATGGATACGCACAAGGAATTAAGAAGCTACTGTCGCACCAATAAAAAAAATAGTATTTTATTATTAGTAGCAAAACAATCAGGCGCTAATACTTCACAAGTGGCTAAAGCAGTTAAGCAAGAATTGCCAATATTAAGAAAAGATTTACCGCAAGATATTGATTTCAAATTAGTAATGGATCAGAGCCATTTAATCAAAACTTCAACTGATTCCGTGACTCAAAGCGGAGTAATCGGCGGATTATTGGCAATGTTAATAATTTATTTATTTCTGCGAAATTGGCGTCCAACTTTAGCTATCGGATTAGCTATCCCTTTATCTTTAATCGCCACTTTTATTCCTATTTACGCGGTTGGCTATACTTTAAATCTTATGACCTTAGGCGGATTATCCTTAGGAATTGGAATGTTAGTTGATAATTCCGTTGTTGTAATTGAAAATATTTACCGCCATTTGGAAAAAAATGGCAAACGGCAAAAAGCAGCTATTATAGGAGCTAAAGAAGTTGGAATGGCTATCACAGCCGCTACTTTGACTACAATCGCTGTTTTTTTGCCTATGTCTTTTGGCTCTGGCATTATAGGACAAATATCGCGTGGGCTGTCTTTAACAATTATTTTTTCTTTATCTGCTTCTTTATTTGTGGCTTTAACTTTAGTGCCGATGATCGCTTCAAAAATTTTTAAAAAACGGGAAAAAACAGAAGATTATCGAAAAGCGTCGGGAGAAAAATATTTTAAAAAAATTCAAAATGTTTATAAAAAAATTTTAATTTGGTCATTGAATAATCGTTTTAAAACTATGGCTGTTGTTGTTAGTTTGCTAATCGGCGTTATTGCTTTAATTCCATCCATCGGAACTGAATTTATGCCAGTTAGCGACCAAGGGATGATGTTGCTGGGAGTAAAAATGCCTGTTGGCTCGTCTTTAGAGGAAACTGATAAAGCTATTAACCAAATAGAAGATGCTTTAGTTAACATTGATGGAATATCGGTTATTACTAGTTTTGTTGGCTTAGACGAAGCCAGTAGAAGCGAAAGCATCGGGCTAGGTCTTGGATCAACAGGAATTAACGAAGCCCAAATTTTTATTAGATTAAGAGATAAAAAAGATAGAAAATATTCAGCTGAAGATATCCAGGAAATAATAAGAAAAAATATTCCTAAAATAAGAGGGATAGAAATAAATTTTACAGATATGAGTAAAATTTTAATTAGCGGTTCAAGCTTTCCAGTAGAAATTAAAATATTTGGAAAGGATTTGGATGTTCTAAAAAATACAGCTAATGAAATCGCAAAGAAAATTCAAAATATAGAAGGCGTGCGCGATGTGGATACTACTTTAAGTCAAGGCAAGCCAGAATTGATTATTAATATTGATCGGGAAAAAGCGTCTTATTTAGGTTTATCTGTTGGGCAAATTGGTTCTGTTATAAAAAATTCTATGCAAGGATCTGTAGCCACTCAATTGCGACAAGGAGGAGAAGAAACAGATATAAGAGTTCGTTTTGATAAAATTTATAGAGATGATATTAAACAAATAGAAAATTTGACCATAACAACTCCATTTGGAAGCCAGATACCTTTAAAGCAAGTAGCTAAAATTTCCAAGGGCGAAGGTCCTGTAAAGATTAACCGCGAGGATCAATTAAGAGTAGTCTCTGTAACAGCTAATATTCTTGACAGGGATGTCGGAAGTGTTGTGAGGGACATAAAAAATAAATTAAGCGATTATGAATTACCATCTGGATATTTTATTGAATATGGCGGATCTTACAAACAAATGCAAGATACTTTTAACACTTTGGGCTGGGCGCTGGCCTTAGGAATTTTATTAGTTTATATGGTTATGGCTTCGCAGTTTGAATCATTAATCCATCCATTTATTGTTATGTTTGAATTGCCATTAGCTTTTATTGGCGTTGGTCTGGCTCTCTTTATTACTGGGCAGACTTTATCTTTACCGTCTTTTATGGGAATTATAATGCTTGCCGGCATTGTGGTAAATAACGCCATAGTGTTGATAGATTATATAAATCAATTAAGGGAAAAAGGTATGGATAAATTTGATGCCTTGGTTGAAGGTGGAGTTATTCGTTTACGCCCTATTTTAATTACTTCAACCACTACTGTATTGGGAATGCTGCCGATGGCTTTGGCAAGGCAAGAGGGTTCTGAAATGATGCGGCCGATGGCAATCGCGGTAATCGGCGGATTGTTGGCTTCAACTATTTTAACGCTTGTGGTTATTCCAGTAGTTTATAGCTTAGTGGAAAAATTTTCTAAAAGAATCTATGTAAGGGTGGGAAAAGTTGTGAATGGAAAATAATTTTAATTTAAATAATTTTATATAAAAAAATATGAAAAAAAATAAAAAATTAATTATCATTATTTTAATCATTAATTTTGTTATTTCTGGATGCAACTTGTCTCCCAAAGAAAATAAAACAAAAAAAATATTAAATCAAAAAAAAGAAAATATAATAAATGTTAAAACTTATAAAGTAATATCAAAAACTATAACCAATGATATTTCTCTTTCTGGGGTGACTCAACCATTGGATGAAATAATGTTAAGCCCAAAAATGAGTGGCAAAGTAGTTGGAATTTACGCAAAAGAAGGAGATGATGTTAAAACAGGACAAACCTTAATCCAGTTAGAACAAGATCAAACATTATTGGTCGCTTATAATAATGCTCAAGCAGAATTAACAAATATTATCGCGACTACTAATCAAGACATTAATTCCGCTGAGTTAGCCGTGACTACGGCAAAAATTAATTTAAATAATATTAAAATTAATACAAAAGAAAATATTAAAAATGCTGAATTAGCAGTGTCAGCCGCTAAACTTGCTGTTAAAAATTCTAAAAAGTTAGTAGACAACACCAAAAACGCGAGTGAACAAACAATTCAAAATGCTTATGACAGTATAAAAACAACTATACAAAGCAACTTATCAACTATCAATGTAGCTTTAACGGCAATAGGTAATATCATAGGGGAGGAACCAGGCAATGTTGATTCTAATGATAATTATGAGGATGTGTTAGGAGTTACAAATACACAAAGTTTAACTGATACAAAAAGTTTATTTCTTCAATCTAAAAATGATTATGAAATAGTTAAAAATAATTATGACAATTTAACCGCAAATTCCTCTTTTAGCGAGATAGACAAT
>JAACEG010000047.1 GCA_011682665.1 Lysobacteraceae bacterium | reverse complement strand
GCTTTGGCAAAAAAATTCAATATTAAAAAATATCCTTCGCCAGCAGGCGGATGTATTTTAACTGATTTGAATTTTAGCAAACGATTAAAAAAATTATTCAGCGTGAAAAAAAATATTAACAAAAACGATCTTGAGCTTTTAAAAATCGGCCGACATTTTTATAACAATAATTCTATTGTTATAATCGGAAGAAACCACCAAGAAAATCTAAAATTAAAACAGCTGGCGTTAAAAAGCGATATCTTAATGGAGCTGGAAAAAATTCCCGGTCCGACAGCGTTGATTAAAAAATATTATAAAAATGAAAAAAAAGAAATTTTATTTAAAACAGCAGAGTTGATTAGAGAATATTCAAGAGAAGCGAAACAAAGATATGGTGTAAGAATAAAATATTGGAACAAAAATAAAAATAATAAAAAAATTATAGCAATTTAATTTTTACAAAAAACTTATTGGGGGCTGGTGACGAGAGCCGTTTCTACTGCAATTTTCATCTTTTGGTCAAATTTTCTTCAAATTTTTTTACCTTACCTTAGGGTAGGATAAAAAAATTATTTAAAAAATTTGTCTCAAAATCTAAAAATTTCGTTACGAAAACGCTCTCATCACCAGCCCCTGGGCTATGCTATTACAATATAATTTTTCATTTATAAAAAATTCTTGCTAATATTTTTTCAATATGATAATCTCATAATAAGTTAAAAGTCTATAAAATTAAAAATTAAAAGTCAATTTATTTATGTATGATATTATTATTGGGCTTGAAATTCATGCTCAACTAAAAACCAAATCAAAAATGTTTTGTAGGTGCTCAAATGACGGCGAAAATCAACCACCAAACACAACCATTTGCGAAATTTGCACTGGCCAGCCTGGAACTTTGCCGGTAGCAAATATAAAAGCGATTGAATGGACAGCGCTTACTGGAATAGCTTTAAATTGCAAAATAGCTAATTTTTCAAAATTTGACAGAAAAAATTATTTTTATCCTGACCTGCCGAAAGGATATCAGATTTCACAATATGATCTGCCAATATCTTATAATGGTTTTTTAAATATTAACAATAAAAGAATAAAGGTTATTAGAATACATTTAGAAGAAGACACCGGCAAGCTTCTCCATCCTAATAAAAAAAATTATAGCTTAGTAGATTATAACCGTTGTGGAACGCCCTTAATGGAGTTAGTTACAGCACCTGATATAACCAACGCTGAAGACGCAAAAAATTTTTGCCAGGAATATCAAAAAATACTTCGTTATTTAGATGTTTCCGACGCTAATATGGAAAAAGGACAAATGCGTTGCGAAGCCAATATTTCTGTACAAGAAAAAAACAAATGGAAAAAAATTAACGATGAAATAAAACAGATTGGAGATTATAGATTAAACCCCAAGGTTGAATTAAAAAATATAAATTCTTTCAAAGCAATGGAAAAAGCAATAAATTATGAAATAAAAAGGCAGATCAAAGCCATAACTAATAACGAAAAATTACATCAAGAAACACGCGGTTGGGACAATAATTTAGGTAAAAGTTATTTTCAAAGAACAAAAGAATCTGCCGACGATTATCGTTATTTTCCAGAACCGGATTTACCGCCATTGGATTTAAGGGACATAAAAAAAAGAATAAAAAAAGAATTGCCTGAATTACCAGAGGCTAAATTAAAAAGATTTATCACTGAATATGGCTTTAATAAACTTGACGCTGAAATACTTACAACGGATAAAAACTTAGCCGAATACACGGAAAGAGTAATTTCTGAATTCAGAGCTTGGTTAGAAGCCGTTGATGGGATAGAAGGAACACAAGAAGAAATTTGGGAAGCTAATCAAAAAAAAATAATTAAAATTATTTCGAGCTGGCTGATAAATAAACTTGGCGGAATTATGAAGTCTAATAATGTTAAAATAAAAAATTTGAAAATTAGCCCTGAAAATTTTGCAGAATTTTTAACTTTACTTTTTCAAAATAAAATTAACAATGCCAGCGGAATAAAAATTTTAGAAAAAATGCTTATTGATGGTGAAGACCCGTCTAATATTTTAGAACAAGGAAATTTTGAACAAGTGAAGAATGAGACAATCTTAAAAAACGCCATAAAAAAAGCAATTGCTGATAATCAAAAAGCTGTTGAAGAATATAAAAACGGAAAAATAAACGCTATCCAATTTTTAGTTGGGCAAGTCATGAAAGAAACAAAAGGAAAAGCAGAACCAAAAACAGTATTGGAATTATTGAAAAAATTATTGCAATAAATTTATATATAAATTTAAAATTCAAAATTAAATAAAGATATTTTGCATTTTATTTTTTCATTTTTATTTTTTAATTTATAAACATGGATTTAATAATAGTTGAATCACCAACAAAAGCTAAAACAATTACAAAATTTTTAAAAAGAGGTTATAAAGTTACCTCTTCTTTTGGACACATTAGAGATTTGCCAAAATCAAGATTAGGAGTTGATGTTGATCATAATTTTGAGCCAAAATATATTGTTCCTCTGAAAGCTAAAAAAACAGTTAGAATGTTAAAAGAAATGGCAAAAAAAACTGATAATGTTATCCTTGCGCCTGATGAAGATAGAGAAGGAGAAGCAATCGCCTGGCATTTAGCTGAGGTTTTAAAATTAAAAAAAAATAAAATAAAAAGAATTGTTTTTCACGAAATTACAAAAGACGCTATTTTAAACGCCTTAAAAAATCCAAGAGATATTGATATGAATATGGTAAACGCTCAACAAGCGCGTAGAATTTTAGATAGATTAGTAGGTTATGAGTTATCGCCTTTTTTATGGAGAAAAGTCGTAAAAGGGCTTTCCGCTGGACGCGTCCAGTCGGTTGCTGTCCGCTTAATTGTTGAAAAAGAAAAAGAAATTCAAGCGTTTAAGGAAGAGGAATATTGGAATATAGAAGCAAACTTTATTCAAGAAAAAGAAAAAAATAAAGAGAATTCTTTTATTGCGAAACTTTCGCATATTGACGACAAAAAATTAGACAAATTAGAAATTAAAAATAAACAAGAAGCCGATAAAATACTTAATGCTCTGAAAAATACGAAATATTTTATTGCAAAAATTAAAAACCGTGAAATTAAAAAAACTCCGCCCCCACCATTTATCACTTCCAGCTTGCAACAATCCGCAAATAACATTTTTGGATTTTCATCTAAAAAAACAATGGTAATTGCGCAACAGCTTTACGAAGGGATAAAATTGGGAGAAAAAAAAACAACAGGGCTTATTACTTATATGAGAACTGATAGCGTTAATTTAAGCACTAAGTTTTTAAATGAAACAAAAGAATTTATTGAAAAAAAATACGGTAACAAATATAGTTTGTTAAAATTTAGATATTATAAAACAAAACAAAAAACAGCTCAAGAAGCGCACGAAGCAATCAGACCGACTGATGTTATTCATATCCCAGAAGAGATAAAACAGTATTTAACTAATGACCAATACAAACTTTATAATTTGATTTGGAAAAAAGCCGTGGCAACACAAATGGCCGAAGAAATAATGAGCGCGACAACTGTTAACATAAAAACCTCTGACAAAAAATATCAATTTATTGCCAATGGCAATATTATAATTTTTGATGGTTTTCTAAAAATTTATCCAGATAAAATAAAAGAAAATTTTTTGCCTAACTTAAAGGAAAACGATTTACTTGATGCTTTAGCAGTAAACACGCTTCAACATTTTACCCAGCCACCAGCGCGATATAGTGACGCCAGTCTGGTTAAAATTTTGGAAAAACACGGCATTGGACGGCCTTCAACTTACGCGCCAACTATTAGCACAATTTTGACGAGAGGATATGTTGAACGGGAGGGAAAATTTTTAAAACCGAAAGAAATTGCTTTTATTGTAATTGATTTGTTAATAAAACATTTTTTTAATATAGTTGACTATAAATTTACTGCACAGATGGAAAACGACCTAGATAAAATCGCCAGACATAAAACAGATTGGCATTTAATAATTAAAAACTTTTATAAACCTTTTAAAAAAAATCTTATGCAAAAAGAGAACGAAATCAATAAAAAAAATTTAGGAATGGAACAAGAAACAAATGAAAAATGCGACAAATGCGGAGCGCCTATGATTATAAAAATGGGACGGTTTGGCAAATTTTTAGCCTGCTCTAATTTTCCTGAATGTAAAAATACAAAACAAATCAATGAAAAAGGAGAGATTGAAAAACCTGAATTAACAAATGAAAAATGCGACAAATGCGGAGCGCCTATGATTATAAAAATGGGACGGTTTGGCAAATTCTTAGCCTGCTCTAATTATCCTGATTGTAAAAACATAAAACCAATAGTTAAATCCACAGGAGTTAAATGCCCTGAATGCGGAAAAGGAGAAATCGTTGAGAAAAAAACAAGGAAAGGAAAAATATTTTTCGCCTGCAATCAATATCCTAATTGCAAATTCGCTCTTTGGAGCAAACCCACAGGAGAAAAATGCCCAAAATGTGGAAGTTTGTTAGTTTATGGAAAAAATAACACTATTGTTTGCTCTAATAAAGAATGTAAATAATTTTTTATTTAAGGACTGCTGACGAGAGGATTAAAATATTATCCTAATTACAAAAAGTTGAGAAAAGATTAAAAATATTAAAATTTTGAGAAGAATAGGCGTTGACATTTTGAGTAATGTCGCGTCTTTTTTATTGCTAATTTTACAATACTGTTTTATAATTACCTTGAATTACGAAATTCGTTAAAAGCAAAAAATTCCCCTAATCCCCTTTACCAAA
>JAACEG010000046.1 GCA_011682665.1 Lysobacteraceae bacterium | reverse complement strand
TTTTTTAAATATTCTACAATATATTTTTTAATCTCTTCTTCATCAAAATCTAAAAAATCTTTTTCAGCTAATAACAAAAGCTCTTCGCAAAAATAAAACAATTGTTCGTTTCTTTCTTTTAAACTATTAATAAATTTCTTTGAATCTTGAACTATTTTTTGATTTTTATAAAAATCAAAAAATTTCTTATAAATTTCTATTAAATTCGGAGCAATAAAAATATTTTCATTTAAATTCCCCTTGAAACAATTCATATTTTTGGGATATCTTAAAAGTAAAGCAATAATCTGTTCTGCTAATTTTAAACTACCATCTTTTTTTAAAAGAGCTGTTGTCTCGTCTTTTTCAACAACATTTGATTTTTTTTCTTTCATACTATCTAAGTCCTCCCTTAAACATTCTTCATCAGAATGTAGAATTTGGGCTAATTTTTTTATATAATAATCCTGCTCTATTTTGCTTGGAAGAACAGCAAGAATTTTCATAAAATTCAAAATAGATTTTTTTCCCTCAACATTAGTTAAATCAAATTTCATAAAAGCTTGCTCCATATAAAATTCTAAAAATGGTTCTGCTTTTCTAATCGCCTTTTTCCAATCATTAGGATTTTTTCTAATACAATCATCAGGATCTTGTCCCTTCAAAAGTTTGATAACTTTTACACTTATTCCTAAAGATAAACCTATCTCAGCTCCTCTTTTAGCGGCTTTTTCTCCAGCTTGATCAGAATCAAAAGCCAATAATAAATTATCAGCATATCTTTTTAAAATTTTAATCTGCCCTTCAGTCAAGGCTGTGCCAGAAGTCGCCACAACGTTGTCAACACCGGCTTGATGCGAAGAAACCATATCCATTTGCCCTTCAACTAAAATAATTTCATTTTTTTTGCGCGCGCTGTTTTTTGCCTTATCTAATCCATATAAAATTTCGCTTTTATTATAAATTTCCGTTTGGGGACTATTAATATATTTAGCGCCACTTTGCTCATCTAAGGCTCTAGCGCTGAATCCAACAGTTTGCCCATGTAAATTATTAATTGGAAAAACTAAACGGTTACGAAAACGATCATAATATCTATTATCTTTTTTAACTATAACTCCCGCTTTAAAAATATCTTCAAAATTATACCCTTTCAATTTTAAAAAATTTAATAATTTGTCCCAAGAATTAGGGGCATATCCTAATTTAAAGTTTTCAATTGTTTTCTTATCAAGATTTCTTTGTTTTAAATATCTTCTCGCATTTTCAGCTCTAGGAGAATTTTGCAAAAGATAATGAAAAAACTTTTTGGATAATTCATTTATATCTAAAAGTTTATTTTTTAAATTAGTTGTTTGAATATTTTGCGGTTTTAGTTCAATTCCTGCTTTTTTCGCTAATAATTTTAGAGTCTGATAAAAATCCAAACCTTCAATTTTCATTATAAATGTAAAAATATCTCCCCCCTCTCCGCATCCAAAACAATGCCAATATTGTCTTTCTTGACTAATAAAAAATGAAGGCGTTTTTTCATTATGAAATGGACACAATCCTTTCCAATTTTTTCCTGCTTGGCTTAATTTAACATATTCGGAAATAAGATCCACTATATCTAATTTTGATTTTATTTCTTCAGTAGTGGAAGACATATAGTTTGTTTGTAATTGATAACCAGTTTGAGAATAGCTTTGATAATTTTTTAAATATTTTGAATTATAATCTATCTAAAAATTACAAATTCTAAATTACAAATTCCAAATAAATTCAAAATTAAAAAATTCTAAATTCAATCCCGCAAATATTACTGGATAAAATAATTGTTTTGTATTTTGGTCATTGTAATTTACCCTGAGTAAATAATTTATCTAGCAGGGTTTATTTGTTATTTGTAATTTTGCCTGTCCGCCGACAAGGCAAGGATTTAGTGCTTTTAAAATTGAAAATTGAAAATTGATTCTAGTATTGCGGATATTTTTCAATTTCTTTTATTTTTTGATGGTCGCCAAATACTATTTTTTCTATATTAAATAAACCGAATTTTTCCGCCTTAAAATAACCATTGATAGCAGCTTCAACTAAAACTCCCCCTTCTAACCATTCAAATAACCATTCATTTGTATATTTTGGATTTTCTTGTGGAATTCCGGCTCCAATAGTCATCAGCCACTTTTTGTTGAAAATTTCTTGAGAGCCAATTGGATCTGACATAATAATCGGAATGCCTAAAGCAACATAAAAGCTAAGCTCACTTGGTTTAGTCCAAAGAATATCTGTTTTTCTTAAAATCTGATTAAATTTTTTAAAATATTCACCCTTTTCAGAAGCAAAAATTATCTTTATTCCTTTATCTATTTCCGCGCCTAATCCTAATTTTTTAATATTTTCTTTAAAAAATTGATTGACATCATTATGAATACCGGCTATCAAATTTATTTGAATTTCTTTATTTTTAATTTTCTCAATTAAACTTTTAACGATAGTAATTCCTAAATCTCTTTGAGCGCCGGCTCCTCCAACTGCAAAAGTTAAAGATAATTTTTTCTCTTTATGATGAGAGAAATTTCTCTTTCCTAATTCTTTTATAATACTTCCTTTATATTTGTCAATACGTTTATGGCTTGGATCTAAATTAACCAAACGGTTTCCAAAATCATGTTTTAAAATATCTAAATTTTTATTTCCTAGGTTTTCCAAGGGTAAAGGAAAACCGCTTAAAAAAATTTTATTTTTAGCCACGCCATAAAGCTTAAGCCGCTCCACAACCCGATGATTAGGGGCTAAATATTTAATCTTACTAATACTTGGCTTATAAGGCGCCCAAGCTCGGCTAATGTCCGCATCGCAAACCAAGATGTAGATATCATTGCTAAAATTATGGATCTCTGCCATATAAGCTGGCACGAAAAAAGAAGTAATTAAAGGAATATTCTTTTTTTTTATTTTTTCAACAAAATGTTTGCCCCAACCTTTTTTTATTAAAGAAATTACGCTTAAAAGTTGAAGATTAATTCTAGATAAATTTCTTTTTGGATAAAAATTAGGGATCGCTTGAAATTTATCAAAAATTTTAAAAGCATATTCCCCTATTAAAGGAAAATTTTTAAAACGCGAAATAAAATTATAGAATTTTTTGCTCTGATTCCAATTCCTTAAATCTTCTTTTGGGATACCTTTATAATTATTAACATTAATAATATCTCCGTTGTAGGCAAATTCTTTTAAAGGATAAGCCGCTCGTTGATGACCATAGCCCATATCAACCGCGACAACCCATGCTTTTTTATTTTTATTTAGCATAATTTTAAAAACTCAAAAATCAAAACGCAAAACCATAACTAAAAATTTAAAATCTTAGGAGTCAAAAATAATTCTCAATTTCTAAATTATTATTTTATTTTAGCATATTTTTTTATGTTTGTGAAATAAAAAAGGCGTTTCTTAAAAAACGCCTGGTCTATCGCTTATAAAAAGGAAGTTAAAGATAAGGAGGGATAACCATTAAAAAATTGCAACCAGTGCAATTTCTTATACTGTGGTCATTAAAATAAACAATGATTTTACCTGTTGTAACTGAAATTATTGTCCCTTTCCTCCTTTTTTCCTTTTTTTTAAATTTTTTACAAAACATTTTATCTCCAGCTTTATATCTTACTTCCATTTTATTTTCCATTTTATTCCTCCTCTCATAATTTTTTTATTTTTGTTATTTTTTTTTATTTTATAAATTTCATGTTGCGGGGGTAGGATTCGAACCTACGACCTTTGGGTTATGGGCCCAACGAGCTGCCACTGCTCTACCCCGCGATAATAATATTAATAATAAAAAAAATAATGCTTTTTGTCAAGACAATAAACAAAATTTTCAATTTTATACCCCGCCTAACCTCCCCTAAATAGGGGAGGAAACATTATTCTTACCCCACCTAACCTCCCCTAAATAGGGGAGGAACACATTATTCTTACCCCACCTAACCTCCCCTAAATAGGGGAGGAATTTTATTTTATAGTTTTCCCCCTTTAGGGGGAATCTGTTTTTCCCTTCTCCCCCTATTTAGGGGGAATCTGTTTTTCACGATTCTCCCCCTTGTAGGGGGAGTTAGAGGGGGTATTAAAAAATTAAATCATTAAAAATTCATTAGAAATTACAGATTGAAAATTAAAAATTATCAAGCAGACCTTCTTGCGCGCCGATTTTTTTAACAACGCTTGCCCCATTTTTAACACCTATTTTTAAAGCTTCTTTAATATCTCTTTTATATTTTATCAATCCAAAAATAAATCCTGAAAAAAATGCGTCCCCTGCGCCTGTTGTGTCAACAGCTTTAACCTTGGCACTCTTTTGTCTATAAAAATCTTTTCCATCATAAGCATAAACCCCATTAGTTCCATCTGTAATCACAACTAAATTTGGAGAATAAAAATAAAGTTCTTTTAGTAAAAATTCAATATGTGGAGCTTGGTTATAATAATGTTTTGATAAAATTAACTCTATAGCCTCTTCTCTATTTAATAGCAAAACATCTGTAATTTTTAAAATAAATTTCAATTTTGAAATTCCAGCTTCTAATTGCCTAGGGCCAGGATTAAAGGCTAATTTTATATTTTGATTTTTAACTATTTGGCTAATATTTTTTAATTCTAACTGCCATTTTGCGCCTGAAAAAGAAGAAACGCAAAACCATTTTGTATTAAATTTTTCTTTTGGATTTATTTTAAGATACTTATTTGCTCCTCTATAAGAAAAAATAATATGTTCCTTGCTTTTAATCGTCTTATCAATAATTATAAAAGAGAATCCTGAAATTTCTTTGTTGATATTCATAACTTGATTA
>JAACEG010000045.1 GCA_011682665.1 Lysobacteraceae bacterium | reverse complement strand
AAAAAAATCAATAGTAAATCCAAAATTTTATGTTGATTTCTTGAAAAACTGACAAAATAATTATTTTATCAGTTTTATTAGATCTCCTTAAAAAATTTATGACAAATTTTTAATATTATAAACAGTCTTAACTACCCAAATTAAAAAAATAATTAAACCAATAATAATTACGCTTAACCAAAGCGTTTTTTCTTTTTTATTTTTACCTATCTGTGTTGAAGCAGTTATTTTTTTAAATTTCATTTAACCATATTATGATTTTTTGTTTAGTATTATAATTTCTCTTCCATCTTGTGGCAAATTCTTTTTCATAATTTTGAATTTGTCAACTGCTTCTTTGAGATTAGCTCCTACTTTTTCAGCAAACTTCTTAATCTCTTTAGATTCTTGATAATTTGATGCGATTATAATTCTTGGCTCAAGCTGATTGATGATTTCCGTTGCTTCATCAATATTTAAAAATTTTTCCTTATTAATCGGCAATATTAAAATATCCACATTTTGCAATTTGCTTAACAATCCATTTTCTAAATGTTTTACCTCCCCTAAATCAACAAGATGAATTCCTTCTACCTCTAAAACAAAAACAATATTTTTATTATCGCTAATACCTTGAACAAAATTATTTTTGATCTCAAATTCTCCGGCGCTATCTATTATAAAAGCTTTAATTTTCTTTAATTTCTTGCGATCTAAAATTTCATTATTCAATAAAACAATATTAGCTTTTGCTAATTTTTTAGAATCACAAGGATTAACCAAAATATTTATTTCTTTGTCCTGTGATTTACTTTTTATAAAAAAACAAGATTGTCCATGCCAAATTATTTGCATAAAATTAAAAAATTATAAATTAAATCTCTAACACATTTTTCCGCGCCTTTCTAAATCAAACTCTGTTTTAATCTGCGCGTATAAAAATTTAATAAAATCTCTATATAAAAATTAAATCTGCTTATAAATCTATTATATCTTTTTTATGAAATAAATTCTTTTCTTTAATATTTGTTTTACTTTGGATATTATCTATATTATCATAATTTTTATTATCAGTTTGATCTTTATTTTTTGTAGTATTATCTTGAATTTTGTTTTCTTTTTGCTTGCCTAAAGATGTTTTTAAAACCATATCTCGTATTCTATCTACTCGCCTTCCTTTTCTTTCTTTAATTGATTTTGCTCTTTTATCTACAGTTCTATCTATTTCCCTACTTAAAATTGGATCTTCTCCTGACTTTAAATTTTCCATCCTTTCCATCAATTTTGTCCGCCCTTTGCTATACTCAATTTTCCTTTTTGTTTCTTCCTGACTAATAATATCAAACTCTTTTTTTATCTTTTTTTCACTTAAAAACAACCCTTTTTTATGCGTATCTCTTAATAACTGTTTTACTTCTTTTCTAGAAAAAGTCGTGTAAGGTGAATTTGATTTAAGTTTTCTGATTTCATGAGTATTAATACCTTTATAAAATTTTTTTATTTCTCTTATTGGCTTGCCACTGCTTTTTTCTATAATTTTGATAGCTCTTTCAGCAGGCATTTTATAAATTGGGACTTTTACATTAGAAAGCATAAATTTAATTTTATGATTTATTACTTTAATAATACTATTTTTATTTTTTTTGTCAAAAAAATAATACATAAAATTGTTGTAAAATTGGTGCGGTCGCATTTATTTTACAACAATTTAATTTTAATTTTAATTTACTATGCTTGTTAATAAATTTACTATATAAAAATTATAAAATTTGTAAAATTTATAATAAAAGGATATTATATATATAGAATTTTCAATTTTCAATTTTCAATTCACCCTGTTAAATAGCAAAGCTAAGCCAAAGGCTTATTTAACAGGGTAGAATTTTCAATTTTTCAATTTTAAAACAACTTATTAAATTCATAATATGGCTGTAAAACAACAAAAATTTATTATCTTAGACGGGAATGCGATTATTCATCGTAGTTTTCACGCTTTGCCGCCAACGCTTAAAACCAAGGACGGAAAAATTGTGAACGCTGTTTATGGATTTGCTTCGGCTTTATTAAAATCAATCAAAGAATTTAGCCCAGACTATATTGCCCTAACATTAGATAGAAAAGAACCGACTTTTAGGCATAAAAAATATAAAGAATATAAAGCCAAAAGAATAAAAGCTCCCCAAGAATTGTATGATCAAATTCCTTTAATTAAGGAAATTGCTATGGCTTTTGATATTCCTATTTATGAAAAAGCTGGATTTGAAGCTGATGATTTAATCGGGACTATTGCTTCAAAAACAAATGGAAAAATTGAAAAAATCATTGTGACAGGAGATCTTGATACGCTTCAATTAGTAGACGATAAAACAAAAGTCTATACTATGAGCCGCGGAATTAATGACAGTGTTCTCTATGACGCAAAAGCTGTAAAAAAAAGATATGGATTGTCCCCCTCTCAGATAATTGATTATAAGTCTTTGAGAGGCGATCCCAGCGATAATATTCCGGGAGTTCAAGGAATTGGCGAAAAAACAGCTATAGAGCTTTTACAAAATTTTCAAACTCTTAATAATATTTATAAAAATATTGAATCTTCAAAAATAAAGGACCGTGTTCGCATTTTGTTAAAAAAATATAAAAATGAAGCTTATTTAAGCAAAAAATTGGCTACAATTATTACTGATGTTAATTTTAATTTTTTGTTAAAGGATGCTTATTTTAAAAATTTTAATTTCAAAAAAATCACTAAAATTTTCTATAAGTTTGAATTCAAATCTCTTCTCCCGCGTTTAGATGAAATAACAAAAAAAAATAAAAATCAAAACGAAATTGAAATTTCAGATAAATTTGCAAGAAACCTAAAAAATTTCAACTATAATTTAATTGACACTGAAAAAAAATTTGATTATCTTTTAAGCCAACTAAAAAAACAAAAAGAATTTGCTTTTGACACAGAAACAAAAAATTTTAATCCTATCACTCCGGAATTGCTTGGGATTAGTTTTTGCTGGAAAAATAAAGAAGCGTATTATATAAAATGTAAAATGCAAAATGCAAAATGCAAAGATAATAATTTAAATAATTTATTTGGTTATGATGATGATAAAAAAGAAAAAGGTATTGATATAAAATTATTAAAAAAATTAAAACCAATTTTAGAAAACAAAAACATAAAGAAAATCGGCCATAATATTAAATATGATATAGAAGTGATGGAAAGTTATGGTATTAAAGTAAAAGGAATAAATTTTGACACAAGAATTGCCTCTTATATTCTTAATCCTGGTACACGCCAACATAATTTAGACATTATAAGCTTCCAATATTTTAAACATCAAAAAATCAATAAAAAGGATCTATTCCCTGATAAAAACAAAAAAGATGAAATAAACTTTAAGAATATTCCTCTTGAAAAATTGTATAATTATTCCTGTGAAGACGCGGATTTTACTTTTCGTTTGAAAAAAAAATTAAAAGCAGAATTAGAAAAACAAAAATTAGATAAATTATTTTATAAAATTGAAGTCCCATTAATTTTTGTTTTATCTGTTATGGAAAAGAATGGAGTTAAAATAAATGCTGAATTTTTAGAAAAAAAATCAAAAAACTTCGAAAAAATAATAATGAAAATAACAAAACAAATTCACCAATTATCAAAAATAGAGTTTAATATAAATTCCACAAAACAATTAAGAGAAATTTTGTTTGAAAAATTAAAAATTTCCACTAATGGAATTAAAAAAGGCAAAACAGGTTTTTCAACTTCGGCGGATGAATTAAAAAAAATAGAAAACGCGCATCCAATAATCAAGCTTATTCAAAAAAACAGAGAAATGGAAAAATTAAAAAATACCTACATTGATGCTTTGCCAAAATTAATCAATCCAGAAACAAAGCGCGTTCATACAAATTTTAATCAGACTGCCACGGCAACAGGCAGACTTTCCTCCCTTAACCCTAATTTACAAAATATTCCAACCCGAACAAAAGAAGGACATGAAATTCGCAAGGCCTTTATTGCTGAAAAAAATTATAAACTTTTATCTTTGGATTATTCGCAGATTGAATTGCGTTTAGCCGCTTCTATGTCTAATGACAAAAAAATGATTCAGGCTTTTATAAACGGAGATGATATTCACAAGTCAACTGCGGCGAAAATAAATCAAGTTAAGTTAAAAGATGTTACTTCTGAAATGCGTCAACAGGCAAAAGCCATAAATTTTGGAATTCTTTATGGGCAAGGCCCACATGGTTTATCGCAAGCGGCGAATATTACCTATGGAAGAGCGCAAGAATTTATTGATACCTACTTTGCTGTCTTTAGTGAGGTTAAAAAGTTTGTAGACAAAATTATTGTCAACGCTAAAAAGAAAGGATATGTTGAAACTTTATTTAAACGGCGCAGATATTTACCTGATATAAATTCAAATATTCTTCAAGCTCAAAAAGCAGCCGAAAGAATGGCTGTTAACGCTCCTTTACAGGGAACAGCCGCGGATATGATAAAAATCGCTATGATTAAAATCCAAGATTTGCTTAATGAAAAATATCAAAACAATGAAATAAAAATGATAATTCAGGTCCACGATGAACTAATATTTGAAATTAGAAAAGACTTAATCTTTTCCGCTATAAAAAAATTAAAAGAAATAATGGAAAATGTTGTAAAATTAAAAGTTCCCATTATTGTTGACCCTAAAGTAGGAAACAATTGGGGCGAAATGGAAAAAATAAAATAGAATTTTTTGTTTTTTATATTCAGGGTCTGGTGACGAGAGCCGTTTCTACTGCAATTTTCATCTTTTGGTCAAATTTTCTTCAAATTTTTTTACCTTACCTTAGGGTAGGCTAAAAAAATT
>JAACEG010000044.1 GCA_011682665.1 Lysobacteraceae bacterium | reverse complement strand
TATTCATGGGATTGCTTCGCTTCGCTCGCAATGACAGGGAGTATTCAGGGGATCGCTTCGCTCCTTTCTCGCAAAGACAGCGAAATTTATGTATTTCGTAATTCAAGATAATTATAATATAAATTTTTATTTTTGTAAATATTAGGCTTGTTTTAAACTGTTTATAATTTCATCAATATCTCCATGCATAATTTTTGGCAAATTATGCCAAGTTTTTTTAATTCGATGATCTGTGACTCTATCTTGAGGAAAATTATAAGTGCGAATTTTTTCGCTACGGTCTCCGCTTCCTATTTGCGATTTTCTTTCATTAGCAAGTATTTGATGTTCTTTTTCTTTTTGCGCTGCTAAAACTCTGGAACGTATTATTTGCATAGCTCTTTCTCTATTTTGAAGTTGCGATCTTTCATCTTGACAAGAGACAACAATATTAGTTGGCAAGTGTGTAATTCTTATAGCTGAATATGTTGTATTGACTCCTTGTCCTCCTTTTCCAGAAGAACAAAATGTATCTATTTTTAAGTCCTTTGCGTCTATTTTAAAATCAACCTCTTCAACTTCTGGGAAAACAGCGACTGTTACGGCTGAAGTATGGATTCGTCCACTCTTTTCAGTCTCTGGAATTCTTTGCACGCGATGAGTTCCTTTTTCAAATTTTAAATTGCCATAAACATTTTTGCCTTTTATCGCAAATATTATTTCTTTAAAACCGCCGATGCCAATTGGAGATGAATTCAATATTTTTACTTTCCATCCTTTGCTTTCAGAATATTTAGTATACATTCTAAAAAGATCAGCTGTAAATAAGGCTGACTCGTCTCCGCCAGTGCCAGCTCTTATTTCCATTATAGCATTTTTTTTATTAAAAGGATCGCTCGGCTTCAGAATTTTAGTTAATTCCTTTTTTATTTTAAAATTTTTTTTCTCTAACTCCATCAATTCTTCTTTCGCCATTTCTGCTAATTCTTTATTTTTATCATTCATTGTTTCTTTCATTTCTTTCATTTCTTTTTCGTTTTTTTCTAACTCTTTTATTTTTTCAAATTTTTCTTTTATTTTAATAAAATTTTGGGAAATTTGTTTATATTTTTTTTGGTCAGCAATAATGTTTGGATTTTGCAAATCTTTTTCAATTTTCGCATATTCTTGCTTTATTTGATTGATTTTTTCTTTATCAAACATAAATAACTATATTGCTAAATGATTAGATAGCTATTATATTGCTAATTTTAATTTTTAATTTTTTACCCCACCTAACCTCCCCTATAAGGGGAGGAACCTGTTATTTTTACCCCACCTAACCTCCCCTATAAGGGGAGGAACCTGTTTTTCACGATTCTCCCCCTATTTAAGGGGATCTGTTTTCCCCTTCTCCCCCTTGTAGGGGGAGTTAGAGGTGGTATTATTTTTATTTTTACCCCACCTAACCTCCCCTAAAAGGGGAGGGATCTGTTATTCTCGTTCTCCCCCTATTTAAGGGGATCTGTTTTCCCTTCTCCCTCTTGTAAGGGGAGTCAGAGGGGGTATTATTTCATATTTTTACCCCACAACTTCCCCTTTATATAGGGGAGGGGATCCGTTATTCTCGTTCTCCCCCTATTTAGGGGGAGGCAGAGGGGGTATTTCTTTTATCTTATAATCTTTTTCTTTAATTCATCAACTGCTTTTTTGTTTGTCAAAATATTTTTTAAATAGTTTTTATAAGTCTCTGATTTAAACTGATCCTTGTTTTTGTCGTCAGGATATTGTTTCAATGTTTTTTCTATTTCCTGATTGATTTCTTGCTCAGAAGTTTTTATATTATTTTTTATCGCATATTCACGTATTAGAAGCGCTGTTTTTACTCTTAATTCGGCTTGTGGTAAAAAATCTTTTTCAATTTCTTGCGCTGTTTTTTTTAAATGTTCAAGATAATCTTTTAATTCCATTCCTTGTTGCGCTAAATTATCTTTTAATTCTTGAATCATTTTTTTTACTTCTCTTAAGACTAAGATTTTTGGTAATTCTTCAAATTTTGATTCGTTGACTAATTGTTCAAACATTTCTATTTCTTGTCTTCGGGTTTCTTTGATATTTTCTTCTGCTTCAAGATTTTGTTTTATTTGTTTTTTAAGTTCTATTAAATTTTTAAAATTTCCTAATGATTTCGCGAAATTATCATCAATTTTTGGAATTTCCATTTCATAGACACCTTTTACTTTTATTTTGCATTTAACAAGTTTGCCGGCCAAATTTTTATTATAATGTTCTTTTGGAAAGGTTATTTCAAATTCTTTTTTGTCGTTCTCCTTTAATCCTAATAATTTATCGTCAAAACCTGGGATATAATATGGATCGCCAATAACAATTTTATGGTTTAAAGCGCTACCGCCTTCAATTGCGACCTTGTTTTGAAAAATATTCATATCAATTTTAACAACATCTCTTTTTTTAGAAGCGCGTTTTACTAATTTTTCTTTTGCTCTGCTTTCAGCTAGTTTTTTGATTGTCATATCAACTTTTTTTTCATCAATTTCAACTTTTTCCTTTTTGATATTTATTTTTTTAATATCGCAAATTTCAGTTTTTGGCAAAAGCGAAATAATAGCTTGATAGATAAAGGGATTGTTAGGCGCGGCTTTTAGCACTTCTATTTTAGGCATATCAATCGGTTTTATTTTTTCTTTTTTAATAGCTTCTGCGTAAGTTGAACGGATGATATCGTCAATAGCTTCATTTAAGATTACTTCTTCTCCTAATTTTTGCTTAATAATTTCATAAGGTACTTTTCCGGGACGGAAACCATTAATTTTGTATTTTTCATTTAAGCTTGAAATAGTTTTTTGAAGATAAGGGGTAAGCTCATTGTATTCTAATTCAATTGTAATTTCTTTTTGGTTTTTGGGAAGTTTTTTTACAGTTGTTTTCATAGATATTATTTTTTATTATTTTTTATTTTATTTTTTTCTTTTTTAGCTATCTCTTTTTTAGTTATTTCTTCTTCTGCTTTTTCTTTTTTATCTTTCTTTTTTTCACCATCTTTTTTTTCTTTTTCAACTTTTTCATTTTTATCTTTTTTTTCTTCTTTCTTCCCCTTTTTTTCGTCAGCTGGTGGGTTTTCTTTTACTTCTTCTATATCAATTTTCCATTCTGCTAATTTTGCCGCCAATCTTACATTTTGCCCGCCTTTACCGATAGCTAAGGAAAGCTGGTCGGCTTTTACTTTTGCAATAGCGAGATGATTTTTTTCATCAATTTTTAAACCTGATATTCTAGCCGGAGAAAGAGAGTTCATTATAAATTTTTCTATATTTTCATCATATTCAATAATATCAATTTTTTCCCCATTTAATTCATTGATAATTGTTTGAATGCGATTTCCTCTTTGCCCAATACAAGATCCAATAGGATCTATAGATTTGTCATTGCTAATAACAGCTACTTTTGATCGCTCTCCAGCTTCTCTCGCTATTTTTTTTATTTCTACTATTTTACTGGATATTTCAGGGATTTCTAAAAAAAATAATTCCTCAAGGATTTTTTCATTACGTCTGGATAGTATAATTTCAGGTCCTTTAATAGTTTTGTTAACAGATACTATATAAAATTTCATTTGATTGCCAACATCATACCGTTCATTTTTCATTTGATATTCCGGAGGCAAGATAGCGGTTGCTTTATCAATAGTTACAAAAACATACCCGCGATTATAACGTTGAATAATGCCAGTAACAACCTGATTTTCTTTCTTTTTAATATTATCATATAAAGTTTCCCGCTCTGCTTCGCGTAATTTTTGAATTATTACTTGTTTAGCTGTTTGGGCTGCCATGCGACCATATTCATTGGGAGCTTTTAATTTAGTAATTATTTGATCTCCAATTTTATAACTTTTTTTTATTTTTTGGGCTTCTTTTAATTGTATTTCTGTCTTAGGGTTAAATTTTTTGATTATTTCATCTTCCTTAGAATGAAAATTTTCATTTTTTTTGCTAGTTAGCGGATTATCTTTCTCTTTTTTGAAATTACTTTCTTTATTATTATCGTCATCATTTTCATTAGTCTCTTCGGGTATATCTTCAACTACTGTTTTTACATCGTATAATTTGGTATCACCAGTATTAGGATCAAAATTTACTTTAATATTTTGTAATTTATTACCGTAATCTTTGCGATAAGCGGCCGCTAAAGCTGATTCTATTGTTTCCATTACCTGTTTTTCAGAAATTCCTTTTTCATCGCAAATTTGTTTTAAAGCTAATGAAAATTGTTTTTGATCTAACATAATAAAAATTCAAAACTCAAAAATTAAAACTCAAAATAAAATTATTGAATTAGTAATTTTTTGAGATTATTTTTTAGTAAAAATTATGAGCAGCTTTTAAGCTACTCATAATATTATAATCATTATATAAAAAATATATTTTACTGTCAATAAAAAATTATTTTTCAGATTTTTTTGCAAGCTGTTTCATTGCTCTCATAGCTTTCTTAATTTTTTTACCTTTTCTGACTTGCGCAATTTCTTTTTTAATTGCTAATTTTTTCTTAAATTTTTCAACATTTCCAGAAGAATCAATTAACTTTTGTTTTCCAGTAAAAAAAGGATGGCACTGGGAACATATTTCAGTTTTTAATTTTTTTTGAGTTGATCCAGCAATAAATATTGCCCCGCAGGAGCAGACTATTTTTATATTTTTATAATAAGGAGGATGGATGCCTTTTTTCATAGTAAATTTAGTTTATCTTATATTCTTCACTTCAACGGAAAAATATCAATAATTAAAAAGATTTTTATAATAATTATCTTAGATTACGAAATACATAAATTTCGCTGTCTTTGCGAGAAAGGAGCGAAGCGACTGACGAAGCAATTCCAGTAATTGGCGATATATTCTCGGGATTG
>JAACEG010000043.1 GCA_011682665.1 Lysobacteraceae bacterium | reverse complement strand
AGGTGGGGAAAAAATTATGGTTTCCTCCCCTATCTAGGTCTATCCCGTTGAATAACGGGGAGAGGTTAGGTGGGATAAAAATTAAAAATTAGAAATTGAAAATTTTTATATATTATATGCAATATTTAATAGCCAGTCTAAGCTCTTTTTTAATTTCAATTTTTTTTACAATTTTAGTAAAAAATTTAGCTTGGCATTTTCATATAATTGACAAGCCAGGACTTTGGAGAAAAGTTCACCATCAATCAACTCCTCTTCTTGGAGGAACAGCAATCTTTTTAAGTTTTTTTGCTGTTTCTTTTTTTTATGTTTTTTTTAGTGATCTAATCATTGGCAAATATATAAACAAAATAATGATGATTGGAATTTGGTTGGGCGGATTGATTATTATTTTTGGCGGTTTTTTGGACGATAAAAAGAGTCTTGATCCAATTAAACAAATAATTTCGCCTATAATCGCAATTTGTATAGTTGTGATTGTTGGGATCAGAATTGGATATATTACAAATCCATTAGGCGGGATTATTAATTTTGATAATTTTCAATTTTTGTCAATGCTTATAACATTTTTTTGGCTTTTAGGGATAAGTTATACGACAAAAATTTTAGACGGACTTGACGGCTTAACAGCTGGAATAACTTTCATCGGAACGATTATTATATTTATCGTAAGTCTGTTTTTAGGACCGTTAATATTGCCGGAAGTAGGGATGTTAGCAATAATTTTTGGAGGAGCTATTTTAGGTTTTTTAATTTTCAATTGGCATAAGGCCTCTATTTTTTTAGGTGAAGGCGGAAGTTTGTTTTGCGGTTTTATGTTGGGAATTTTAGCTATTATAACTGATGGAAAAATTGCTATTACTCTTTTAGTTATGGGAATACCGATAATTGATTTATTTTTTGTTATAATTAAAAGAATTTTTAAAAAAGAATCTCCTTTTTCGCATGCTGATAAAAAACATCTTCATTTTCAATTATTAGATATTGGCTTTTCCCATAAGCAAGCGGTTGTTTTTTTTTATTTTTTAACAATAATTTTTGGAGGAGTAGGATTATTTTTAAATAGTGAGGGCAGATTATTAGCTTTTTTGATTTTATTATTTTTAATGTTACTAAATGCGGGTTTTTTGTATTTAATTTATAGAAAAAAGAAAAAGACAAGATTAATCTAAATTATTATTAGTCATTGCGAGCGAAGCGAAGCAATCCCATGAATATTATCACCAATCCTCGGGATTGCTTTGTCGTCCCTCCTCGCAATGATGACAAGTTTATTATGAAAAAAATTTTTTTACTTTTTTTATTTATTTTTATTATTAGCGGATGTAATAATTCTGCTAATACTAAATTTAGCAAATTGCAGATTAAAAATAAAATTATTAATATTGAAATAGCGAATACAGTTAAAGCAAGGAAACAAGGATTATCAGGCAGAGCGAATTTGTGTGAAGATTGCGGAATGCTTTTTATTTTTAAAAATAAAGCTGTTCGTTCTTTTTGGATGAATAAAATGAATTTTCCGCTTGATATGGTTTGGATTTCTAATGGCACAATAAAAAAAATAACAGAAAATGCAATTATACCTGTTAATAACAACATTCCTATTTATTCATCTGAAAAAAAAGTAAATTGGGTTTTAGAAGTTAATAAGGGTTTTTGTAAAAAATATAATATAAAAGAGGGTGATAAGGTAAAATTATTGACAATTAAAAAAAATGATATATAATATATTATTATAAGTAATATTCTAAGTTCTTTGAGAATTTAGAATTTTATATTTATTTTTTTATGAAATTAGCAGTGATTAAAACAGGTGGAAAACAATATAAAATTAAAGAAGGAGATGAAATAAAGGTTGAAAAGGTTAATAAAAAGATTGGTGAAATAATTAATTTAGAAAAAATTTTATTAGTTTCTGATGAAAAAGCAGAATATTTTAAAATTGGAAATCCTTTTGTTAAGGACATTAAAGTTGAAGCTAAAATTTTAGAACAGGCGCGAAAGAAAAAAGTAGAAGTTGTTAAGTATAAAGCAAAAACAAGATATAAAAGGACATTAGGACATAAACAGCATTATAGTAAATTAAAAATTATTAAAATAGTTTAATCAAATATCTCTTTTAAAACAGGGGTATTTAGTTAAGCTCTTTAAAATTTAACGCCCTATTTATAGGGCGTTTTTTGTTAATTTGGTTTTTATAACAACATAAATGTGAAATAAAAAGGAGGGAAAAAGTATGTTAAATCAACCGATAGAGGAAGCCTATACATTTGATGACTTGTTGTTGGTACCAGCTTATTCTGAGGTTTTGCCTACTGAAGTAGATATATCTACTCAACTCACGTCTGAAATCCGCCTAAACATCCCTATAATAAGCGCGGCTATGGATACGGTTACTGAGGCCCAAACCGCCATCAGTATGGCCAGAGAGGGGGGTATTGGTATTATCCATAAAAATATGCCTGTGAAGGATCAGATAAGAGAGATTGAAAAGGTAAAAAAGTCTGAAAGTGGCATGATTGTCGCCCCTGTAACAGTCACCCCGGATCAACGTATCTGGGAAGTCCAAAGGATAATGCGAGAGTACAGGATATCGGGTGTGCCCGTATTGGAAGGGAAAAAGTTAAAAGGCATTGTCACTAATAGGGATCTGCGGTTTGAGACTAACTGGGACCTTAAAGTCAGCGAAGTAATGACGAGCAAAGGCCTGGTTACCGCCCTTGTTGGGGTTACCCTTGAGGAATCAAAAATTCTCTTACAAAAGCACCGGATCGAAAAGCTCCTAGTGGTAGATGACGAAGGAAATCTCAAAGGCCTGATCACTATCAAGGATATAGAAAAAATCAAGAAATATCCCTTTGCCTGTAAAGATGACAATGGTTGCTTAAGAGTTGGAGCTACAGTAGGTATAGGTGAAAGTTCTATCGAACACGTGGAGGCCTTAATTAGGGCCGATGTGGACGTGGTGGTCGTAGATTCGGCCCATGGGCACTCCAAGAATGTCATAAATACGGTTAGAGAGATCAAAAAGGTCTTTCCAGATATTCAGTTAATTGCAGGAAATGTTGCTACTGCAGAGGCCACTGAGTCCCTGATCAAGGCCGGTGCTGACGCCGTAAAGGTCGGAGTAGGGCCAGGTTCTATCTGTACTACCCGAGTCATTGCGGGTGTAGGGGTACCTCAGTTGACAGCCGTTCATAACTGCGCTGTCGTGGCAAATAAGTATAATAGACCAGTAATAGCTGATGGAGGTATTAAGTTTTCTGGTGACGTGACAAAGGCCATAGGGGCAGGTGCTAGTTCCATTATGATAGGGAGCCTGCTTGCCGGTACTGATGAGAGTCCTGGAGAGCTGGAGATCTATCAGGGGCGCCAATACAAGGTCTATCGCGGTATGGGCTCTCTGGGGGCTATGAAGATAGGAAGCAAGGACCGCTATTTCCAGGATACTATAAGTACTGTCGCAAAACTGGTCCCGGAAGGTATTGAGGGCAGGGTATCTTACAGGGGCCCCCTTTCTGCTATTATTTACCAACTTGTCGGAGGACTGAGGGCTGGTATGGGATATCTCGGTTGCAAGACCATAGAGAAGCTCAGGCAGAATGCACGTTTTGTACATATAACACCAGCAGGACTAAAGGAAAGTCATGTCCATGACGTCATAATTACCAAGGAGTCTCCTAATTATTCGTTATAGATAATTAGAGGATAAAAAAATAAATAAAAAAAGGGTGTACTTATTTTTGGTGCACCTTTTAAATTTTAAATAAAATTCCTCCCCTGTAATAGGGGAGGTTAGGTGGGATAAAACTATAAATAATTATATAATTTTTTATTCAAAGTTCATTTCTATACTCCAAAGCATTAGAGACTGTAACTTCGTCCGCATATTCTAAATCAGACCCCATTGGCAAACCTCTGGCCAGGCGGGTTATTTTTATATTTTTAAAATTTTTTAAAATTGTTTTTAAATATATTATTGTTTCTTCGCCTTGAATATTAGAATTAAAAGCCAAAATTATTTCATCTATTTTATTGTTTTTTAATCTTTTTATTAATTGTTTTATATTTAATTTATCAGGAGTAATACCATTTAGATTATCAATTGTTCCGCCAAGAATGTGATATACCCCATTAAACTTATTAGTGGTTTCAATTGGGTAAACATCTTGCGGTTTTGCTACAACACAGATAACTTTTTTATTTCTATTTGGATTTGCGCATATATGGCAAGGCGATTTTTCTGAAAAATTACAACATTCTTCGCAGATTACTATTTTGTTTTTTAATTCAGCTATTGCTTGCCCAAAATTTTTTAGATCTTGAGGTGATTTTTTTAATAAATAAAAAACAAACTTTTCAGAAGTTTTAGTGCCTATACCCGGCAAAGAGTTAAAATATTCTATTAAATTTTTAATAGGACTTGGAAAAGACATACAAATTAAAATGCAAAATGCAAAGCTCAAATTTCAAAATTAAGAATAGACAGTCCGAAAATTCAAAAAATGGATTCCTCCCCTGATAAGGGGAGGTTAGGAGGGGTTTAAAGTCCTGGGATATTAAAATTCCCTTGCATCATTTTTTGCGCCATCATTTTTTGAGATTGTTTAATAGCCTCATTGATTATATCTTTTAGATCCTTGTCTGATTTTTCTTTCCAGGTTTCATCAGAAATTTCTAGATTAATGATTTCCATGTTTCCATTCATTTTTATTTTGATTCCATGTTTTTCAACAAGGATAAATTCATCTGCCAATTTTTTTTGCAATTCTTTTCCTTGCTTCCGTAAATTTTTTAATTGTTTAAATTTGTCAAACATAAAATTTGTTAAGTTTATTTATTCAGGGGCTGGTGACGAGAGCCGTTTCTACTGCAATTTTTATCTTTTGGTCAAATTTTCTTCAAATTTTTTTACCTTAC
>JAACEG010000042.1 GCA_011682665.1 Lysobacteraceae bacterium | reverse complement strand
TTGGCTTTTATCAATATATTATCATATTTAGGTAATGTTGAAGGCACGACTAATATTTCTAAATCACTATCTATTTTAAGCTTATTTAATTCTCTGATATTTTTAATCACTTTGACTTTCCCTTTAACGCCTTTATTAAATACAGAAATTCCTTTTAATATATCTTTATAATTTTCTTTTTTTTCTATTCTTTTTTCTAATAGTTTAACAATATTATAAGCTTTTTTCCCGCTCAACAATAATAATCTTGGCAACAAAATTATAACAGTTATTTGTTTTCTTTTATCAAAATTATTTGGTAATTTTTTCGTCTTAATAAATTCTATAAGTTCTTCACCTGTAAGAAATTTTAATAATGAAAAATTTAAAATATTTTTTTTATTTGCTACTTTTTTACAAATTTTTTCAATATAATCTTCATATTGGCCAATTACTATTTTTGCATATTTTGTCCTTAGTTTAATTAGTGTTTTAATATTTTTTACATTTTCTATACTCCCTATATAATCAATTCCTCTTTGAATAAAAAAATTATAAGCAAAAAAATCTCCTGTTGTTAAATAAAAATTTTTAATCAATCGATAGGATATTTCATTAGTTTTATCAATAATCTTAAATAACTTTAAAAGATGCTCTGCGTGTAATATATACAACTTAACTATTTTATTTCTTAGGCTTATATTGTTAACAATTTTCTCACCAATATATTTTTCAAAATACTTTTCTTCGTCACTATTTCTATAATTAGTTACTACGCCATTTTTATAAACGCATAAAAATGTTTTAATAGCTCCATTGCCATATTCTCTCTTGTTTATTATATTAAATGATAATTTCCAAGAAGATAAAATAAAAAAACTGTATTCTCTCTCCCAAAATTTTGTAATATTTTTTATATCTATTTCTAATTTTTCGTTGTTTATTTTAATAATCATTTCTATCTTTCTATTTTTTATTAAAATTATGTTTTAATCTATACTGCTCTTTTTAAGATTTTCACAACTCCTTTGTTCGCGTCAACTTCAATTAAATCTCCGTCTTTTAGAACTTTAGTAGCGATTTTAGTGCCGATAACGCAAGTCTTATTTAATTCACGTGAAACAATAGCGGCATGGCAGGTTAATCCACCTTCATCAGTGATAATAACACTAGCTTTTTTAATACCGGCAATATAATCAGGTGAAGTCATTACTGCAATTAAAGCATCACCTTCTTTTATTTTATTTAACTCAGTTACTTTCCTTATTATTTTTACCTTGGCTTGAATGTATTTTTTAATCGTAGATATTCCCCGACAGCTTGCTGCGGGGACAAATATCGTGAGGACGTATAATATTAGATATAATAAAAATTTTATGCTGGATACCTCGCCAGCTTGCTGTGAGGTAATTCATCTTTTTATCTTTTCTTTTAACTTTATAATATCGCCATCAAATATAATTATATTTATTCCTAATTTTTTTGCACCATCAATACGATCACCTCTATCATCTATATAAATAGATTCTTGCGGATTAGCATTAGCTTGCTTTAAGGCAATTTGAAAAATTTTTTTATCAGGTTTGCGAATATGAACATAGCCAGAAACAGCTTTTATTTTAATTATATTTTCCAATTTTGCTTTAACTATAAAGCGATCAAACCACTCTTTCGGATTATTAGATATAACGCCAATTACATAATTTTTAGATAAAAATTTTATATAATCTACTACTTCGGCTTTCGGCTCCATAAATTCCTCTACTAATTTAATATAACGTTTTTCATTAAAAATATATTCTGAACTATTTTTTTTGCAAAGTTTTAAATATTTTTTTTCAGAAATTTTTCCTAAAGTAAAATCTCTCCATCCTTGATGATTATGGACTATCTTATAGAATACTCCTCGAGGAATATTAAATTCTTTTTCATATTGGATAATCGCTTGTTTAAATTTTTCTTCAATAATCACTCCTCCCACATCAAAAAATATTGCTTTTATCATATTTTTATTTAGCCCTTTTTAAAATTTTCACAATTCCATTTCGCGCGTCCACTTCTAACAAATCATTATCATGAATAATGCGAGTTCCGTTTTTTGTGGCTATCACGCAAGGAACGTTTAATTCACGGCTTACAATAGCGGCGTGCGAAGATAAACCGCCTTGGTCAGCAACGATAGCTGCGGCTTTTTCCATGGCCGGCACAAAATCAGGAGTAGTAAACTGCACGACTAATATATCTCCTTTGTTAATCTTGCTAATCGCATTTTTATCTAAACAAACTTTAGCTTTTCCTATAATTATGCCGCCCAAACAAGCCATATTTCCCTTAATTTTTTCTTTTTTTTCAATTTTTACATAATATTTATTTTCTAATTTTTTAATTTCTAGATCATCTACGATCAATTTAGTATTTGCATCTTTAACAACCATGGCGTAATTTTTAAATCTTCTTCGCATCTCTTTTTGATCAGGCAACCGCTTTCCTTTTAAAGCGGCAAACATTTCCGGAACAGAAATTTCCATAATCCAATCAGGATTAAAATTATTTCTTTTTGCGATTTCATCGTACATAAAACTAGCGCCGTAATCAGCTAAAAAGAAAGCTTCTACTCTTCTATTTCTAGTGTAAGAATGTAACCTGGCCTGAGTGATATTTTTCTTAAATTCTTTTCCTGGTTTAATTTTATTTAACGCCCATTTGTAATCATCAATAATTTTTTGTGGTGAACTGTGATAAATTAAATTTTCTAATTTATCTTTTTCATTCCAAATTTCTTTAATTCTCTTCATAATATCATTAAAAGTATACGGCTTGCTAGTAGCCAGACCTCGGTTTATATAAGAAAATTTATTTAGGTGTTTTTTAATATCCTGTTTTGCTGTATCTGATAATTTATTTAATTTTTCTTTTCGTTTTTTAAATTTTTTAATCATTTTCATTAATTTCCATCTTTCTTCCGCTACGTCTGTCATTTCTTTTGGATCGGTAAATATTAATACAATTTTTCGAAAATTCGAATCAACTTTAGAAATTTTTTTCGCTAAATATTTTTCAATTGTTTTTTCAAAAAATTCATCTAAGGGATACTGTGCATACCATGGACATACTAATTCTTTATATTTTTGCAAAAGATTAATTAATATTTTCTCCATCTCTTGATTTGATTTTTTTGACCAATTAATTTTTTTTAGTTTTAATCCAAATTGATATAAAAATTCAGACTTTTTAAGTTCTCTTTGGCAATATTTCTCAACCCATCCGCTCTTATTCTTAGCATTACCTATAATTTCTTGTTCAAACGCATCATATTCTTTGGCCGGCCAATACATTATATGATTAAGATAAACCCTATTAACAATATGATTTTTAAATCCGACTTTATTGGCGATTTTATGATCGAAAGAAGAATTAATCATAAACCTTAAAAAAATCGGCAATTTGCCGGATGGCTTAATCCGCCATTTACCTGATTTAGTTACTGCATTTGACATAAATTTTTTGTTTAATTATAAATTGTAATTTTATTCTACCTATCCGCATCTTCGCCAAGAATAATTATAAAATCAGCCAAGCTATTAAATTTAGGATTAACTAATTTAATTTTAGTATTAGCAATATTTGATGATATTAACCAATCAGGAACAGTTATCCTCACAATGGCATTGAGTTTATTTTTTAAAAAATTTAATTTATTAGATTTACTATTGCGGGTTAAATCATAAATAACTGTTTTTTGATAATTTTGTGTTTTAGCATTGCCTATTTTTGTTATTTTAAATTGATCTTGTTTAAGCTCTTGCGCCACTTTTCCAGCTAAACCGGCTATTTTAGTTCCATTTTGCACCTCAACAGAAGCATAAGAATCTTGTTGATTATTAACTCCAGCAACAATACCCTGATTAAATATATTTTTAGCTAAAATTTTTAACGCGGTAAAATCATTATTTTTTGGTAAAAGAACATAAGCTCCATTAAAATTGGTTTCATAAAGTTGACCATTTTTGCCATTGCTTAAAACAATATGCTTTATATTATTTAAATCGCATTTTCTTACAATATTTGCCAATTTAACGATTTCATCAATTTCCATATTAGTGTTTATATGATTTTCTAAATTAGCAAGTGTCATTCCAATTTTTTTAGGATTCAACCAAAAATTAAAACTAGATAATTTTTTTTTGACGGCAAGCAATACTTTTTGCTGTCTTCTTGATCTTGCAAAATCTGATCCTTCATTATTATTTCCATGACGCGAGCGAACATATTTTAAAGCTCTTTCCCCATCCATTTCTTGCCAGCCTTGTTGAAAACTCACTGGTTCATATCCAAAATGATTGTCTGGATATTCTTCATCAAAAAATGGATTATCAACGTAAATATTTATTTTCCCAATGTCGTTTATTGTTTTTTCAAATCCTTTAAAATCAACTCTTACATAATAGTGAATAGGGATATTAAAAATTTTGCTCACTGTTTTTGAAGCTAAAATTCCTCCATATCCTTTTTTTTCATTTTCTCCGTAAGTATTGGCATGATTTATCTTGTGCCAACCATATTTTTCTATGGGGACATAAAGATCGCGCGGAATTGACATTAAAGAAACTTTTTTCTCTGAGATATTAACACTGGCAATAATCATTGTGTCAGAAAGATCCTCCCCTTCATGCCCCTTGCCACCAATACCTAAAAGCAACACATTTATCCTATTTTCTTTTTCTCCTTTTAATTTTAGATTGTCATTTCTTTTTAGATGATTAAAGGTTATAAAATTTTTAATTCCGTTTCCAATATTGCTAATAATTCCGGCGTTTGTTTTACTCGTATTTTTGTTTTTTTCATATGAAGAAAAAGCTTGCCATGAAAATGATGAAAATGAAATAAATAATATTATTGAAAAATAAATTGAGAATTTTACTATTTTTGATTTTTTTCGTGAATAATAAACATCGCTAAAATGTTTTTTTTGCAAAAAATTTATCTTATTCATTTGATTATTTTTTGTTTTATGGTTTAATTATTATAGAAAGTTTTTTAATATGTCATTCCCGCGAAGGCGGGAATCTATAAGAATTATTCCAATACTGGATTCCCGCCTTCGCGGGAATGACATTTGACTTAAATTTCTTATATTTTAGCTAATAATTAAAATTTATGCAAATTGAAAAAAATAAATCTAAAATTTTTGAAAATAATAAAAACCAATCTTCTAATTTTAAGGAACACTTCAAAGATTTCTTATCTTTTGCGCTTGAAACAATTAAAGCTATTGTCATTTCTTTAGTGATTATTATTCCAATCCGTTATTTTTTGATCCAGCCATTTTATGTAAAGGGCGCTTCAATGGAACCTACTTTTAATAATCACGATTATTTAATTGTTAATGAAATAGAGTATCGTTTTAGCAGTCCGAAACGAGGAGATATTATTGTTTTTAGATATCCAGGAGATAAAAGAGAGTATTTTATTAAAAGAATTATTGGTTTGCCCAATGAAAGAGTAAAAATAGAAAACAATAAAGTGTTTATTTATAACAATAAATTTCCAAAAGGGGTCGAAATAAATGAAAAATATTTAAATGAAAAAGATATAAAAAAGAATGCTGATACAACTCTAAATGGAAATGAATATTTTGTTTTAGGTGATAATAGGAATAATAGTTTTGATTCTCGTTTTTTTGGAACAGTATCAAAAGATTTAATTATTGGAAAAGTATGGTTACGCGGTTGGCCCTTTAATAATGTTAAAATTTTTAAAGAAGAAATGTATAATTTGCCAAAATAAAAAATATGCCAAAATTTATAAAAGAATTCAAGCAATTAACAAAAAAAGATGTTGGTATTGCTGGTGGCAAAGGCGCTTCACTGGGCGAAATGACACAGGCGGGCATTAGTGTGCCGCCAGGTTTTGTAATCCTTGCGAATGCGTTTGATGAATTTTTAAAAGAAACGGATTTATTGCAAATAATTAAAGCAGAGTTAGAGAAGGTAAATTATGAAGATACTAATTCTGTTGACAGAGCTTCTAATGTAATTAGGGATTTAATCAATGACGCAAAGATACCGAAGGATTTAGGAAAGAAAATTTTGGAGAATTATAAAAAACTTAAAATTAAATTTGTAGCTGTTCGTTCTTCAGCTACTGCTGAAGATTCAAGCATAGCTTCTTGGGCTGGAGAATTAGATACTTTTTTAAATACAACAGAAAAGACGTTATTAAAAAAT
>JAACEG010000041.1 GCA_011682665.1 Lysobacteraceae bacterium | reverse complement strand
CTACCCTAAGGTAAGGTAAAAAAATTTGAAGAAAATTTGACCAAAAGATGAAAATTGCAGTAGAAACGGCTCTCGTCACCAGCCCCTATTTATAAAATAAAATTATTCAAAAATTTAAATAATTAATTATTTTAGATTACGAAATACATAAAATCCGCTGTTTTTGCGAGAAAGGAGCGAAGCCTGCCGGCCGGCAGGCAATCCCGAGAATTAACGATTTTATTCATGGGATTGCTTCGCTCCGTTCCTAAAGACAGCGTTTATTTTTCGTCGTTTCTCCTTGTAATGACATTTCGTAATTCAAGGTAATTAGTTCTTTACAAAAGACAAATAAAAGTTTAAGATAACTATAAAAACAAACAAGGAGGGTAAAAATGCCTAACAGCAAAAAGCAACAAAATTGTATGCCTTCGCTTACTATAGGCGATGTAACCGCGCGTATTCCTGTTATTCAAGGAGGTATGGGTGTTAAAATATCAATGTCCAGATTGGCTTCTGCAGTAGCCAAGGCTGGGGGTATAGGGGTTATTTCCTCAGCGCTTATCGGCGCAGATGAAAAAGGCTTTTATAGTAAACCTCAAGAAACAACTTACCGTGTTCTTAAGGAACAAATCCTTATAGCCAAAAAAGCGGTTCCCAACGGAATAATTGGAGTCAATATTATGGTCGCCTTATCTGATTATGAAAAGCATGTCCGTGTTGCCGCGAAAGCAGGTGTAGATTTAATTATTAGCGGAGCGGGGCTTCCTCTTTCTCTTCCAGAATTAATTCCAAAAAATTGTGACCCAAAACTTGTCCCTATAGTCTCTTCAGGTCGGGCGGCCCAGATCATCTGCCGCAGGTGGAGCAAGCACTTTTCTCAGCTCCCAGACGCTATTGTGGTTGAAGGTCCTATGGCGGGAGGACACCTTGGCTTTAAGGCAAAGGAGCTCAATTTACCAAAGAGCTCCATTGAAAATCTTGTACTCCAGGTCATCGAGGCAGTAAAACCATTTGAGCAGAAGTGTGGAAGATCCATATCGGTAATCGCCGCTGGAGGAATCTACACTGGCGCAGATATTTATAAATTTATCCAGATGGGCGCGGCTGGAGTACAGATGGGGACACGATTTGTGGTTACACATGAGTGTGATGCCTCAGACAGGTTTAAACAGGCCTATATTCAAGCCAAGAAAGACGATATCTGTATAATCAACAGCCCAGTACATATGCCTGGGAGGGCCCTCAGGAGCGACTTTATAGATAAGGCTAACGCAGGAGAAAAGAGACCCTATAGATGCACATACAAGTGTCTTAAGCCCTGTCGTTATCCAGATACGCCTTATTGTATCAGCATGGCGCTCATAAATGCCCAAAAAGGAAATCTCGATTCAGGCTTTGTCTTCTGTGGCGCAAATGTCTGGCGGGTAGACAAGATAGTTTCGGTACAGGAGCTCATGGATGAATTGGTGCAGGGTTATAGAGAGGCAGCCACAAAAATTATGTGGCTATAAAATAATTTTAGAAAATAAAAATCCCGTTGAACATCAAGTGTCAACGGGATCTTTTTTAATTTGTCATTTTTTTTGATGGGCATCAGTACGGGAATAACAATTTAAAAAACAATTCGTCAATCCGTAATTCATAATTGATAATTTCTAATTTATAATAATTATTCTTGGCAAATCTTAGAAATACAATTTAATGGGGTATAACAAGAAGGATAATATCCTTGTTTTTCACAGCAGGGGCCTTTCTCATATCCACAATTAACTTTCTTAATAAACACTTGGGTTATAATAAAATAACTATTCACTTTTGCTATGCCTATACCTGCTTCATTAAAATTTCTGTTCAATATATTTGCTCGATGTCCAGGACTATTCATCCAACCATCTACCGCCCGTTTTTCAACTTCATTTTTATCAAAGAATGTCTTTCCTTTAATGTTTATTTTTGGCTGTTTTTTTAACATTTTTATCCTTGCTTCTACTTCCTTCTTGATAAAATTTATTTTTTCCTGTCCATTTTTAAGAGCTTCAAGTCTATTTTTAAAATTTTGTTCAACAATATCAGAATCGCAATTATAATTGCTATTACTATAATATTTTATTGTTTCAACTTCTGAAATTAGCGCGATATTTTCTCCGCTGGCGCCAAAATAATAAATTCCCCTATTTTGCAACCTATTATTTTGATGTAAACCAAAATTGTATCCTTCATGATGAATTATAGGATAATTACAAATAACATTATCATGAGTTAAATCTACATTTTCTTCAGATAGATTTTTACTATGCTCTCGAGCAACTTTCGCAACATCATTATTCCAAATCAAGGCGTTTAGCCCGTTTGTCATTCTTTGCTCATTTACTAAATTATGAATGTCCATTTCCATTTTTTCTAAGGAACTTGGGGTGTTTAATCTTTCAAGAGGTATTTTTTCTAAATTATTATCAGTAATTCCAAGACCTATATTCCGCATAATATTAAAGGCATCTGAAGGGCGACCAAGATAATAAGCTTTTTTATTTTTTGGATAAATATAATACGCTTCGCCGTTTTGCTCAACATCTAATAATATTTTTCCTGAAACTCTTTGCGGATAAATTGTATGGTTGCTTATGAATTTATGTGTCGCGCCTAATCCTAAATTTTTCATTATCGTAAAAGCGTCAGAAGGCCTGCCTAAAAAATATCTTTTATGATCATCTGGATTTACATACCAAGCTTCACCGTTCTGTTCAACTTGTAAAAGAATTCTCCCTGCCAACCTATTCACTAAGGAATCAGCTTTAACAAAATACTTTGGTAATAATAGTAATAAAAAAATCGCAAAAAATAATTTAAAATATTTTTTCATTTTAAAATTTATTTAATATTCTTTTGAAGTATTATAAAATATTACTCAAATAAAAACAAATTAGCAAATTTTAATATTCAATATAATCACTCTTGACATTTTTTTTATTTTTTCTATAATTAAAATATCTTAATTAGCACTCTCAGTGCTAAAGTGCTAAATAGTTAATTTAAATTTATAAAATATATAATAGGAACAAAACCTGTTTATATTTTATAGCAAAAGTATTTTTATGAGTATACAACCATTAGGCGACAATGTGATTATAAAAGCTATCGCCAAAGATGAGAAAACAAAATCAGGGATTGTCTTACCAGACACAATTGATAAAGAAAAGCCAGAGAAAGGCGAAGTTATTGCAGTTGGCTCAGGCAAAATGTTAGACAATGGCAAGAGAGCCAGTATGGAAGTTAAAAAAGGAGATATAGTTTTATTTAAAAAATACAGTCCTGATGAAATCAAAGTCGAGGGAAAAGATTTATTAGTTATATCAGGAAGCGATATTATCGCAACAATTGAATAAATAATTTATTTAATAAAAAAATTAAAATTTTTAATTTTACAATTTGCTATTTTTGGGATTATTGAAAATTGAAAATTAGAAATTGAAAATTTAAAAGTATGTCTAAACAAATTTTGTTTGATGAAAAAGCAAGAATTGCTTTAAAAAAAGGAGTTGATCAACTCGCAAATACAGTCAAAGTAACTCTTGGTCCAAAGGGCAGAAATGTTGTTTTGGATAAGGGCTTTGGCTCTCCAACAGTTACTAAAGACGGCGTTACAGTCGCAAAAGAAATTGAGTTAAGTGATAAATTTGAAAATATTGGTGCTGAGATGGTAAAAGAAGCTGCCTCAAAAACAAATGACGTTGCCGGAGATGGAACAACTACTGCGACAATTTTAGCGCAATCAATGATTAAAGAAGGTCTAAAATTAGTTTCCGCCGGAATTAGCCCAATTGATATTAAAAGATCAATTGAAAAAAGAGTTAAAGAAGTAGTAAAAAATTTAAAATCAATGAGTAAACAGATATCATCAAAAGAAGAAATCGCTCAAGTTGCCTCTGTCTCAGCTAATGATAAAGAAATTGGAAATATTATTGCAGAGGCTATGGAGTCCGTTGGTAAAGACGGAGTAATTACCGTTGAAGAAGGACAATTTTTTGGAATTAATAAAGAAGTTGTTGAGGGGATGCAATTTGACAAAGGATATATTTCGCCTTATATGATTACAAATACAGATAAAATGAAAGCTGAATTTGAAGATCCCCATATTCTAATTACTGATAAAAAGATTTCATCTTTGCAGGAAATTTTACCTTTATTAGAAAAATTAGCGCAAGCAGGGAAAAAAGATTTAGTGATTATCGCCGATGATATTGAAGGCGAAGCCTTGGCTACTTTTGTAGTTAATAAATTGCGTGGCGCTTTTAATGTTTTAGCGATTAAAGCTCCTGGTTTTGGCGATAGAAAAAAAGAAATGTTAGAAGATATTGCTATTTTAACCGGCGGAAAAGTCATTTCAGAAGAGGTTGGTTTAAAATTAGAAAATACAGAGATAGATGATCTGGGACACGCGCGTAAAGTTGTTTCTACAAAAGAAGACAGCACTATTGTTGAAGGAAGAGGTAACAAAGAAAAAATTAAAGACAGAATAGAACAAATTAAAAAGATGATAAATATAAGCGACAGTGATTTTGACAAAGAAAAATTGCAAGAAAGATTAGCAAAACTTTCCGGCGGAGTTGCTGTAATAAAAGTTGGAGCCGCAACAGAAACAGAAATGAAAGAAAAAAAGTATAGAATTGAGGATGCTTTGTCGGCCACAAAAGCTGCTGTTGAAGAGGGAGTTGTTCCTGGTGGCGGAATTGCTTTTATAAAAAGCTCTTCCGAAGATAAAGAAGATGATAATAAAGCTATTGGAGATAAAATAGTCTACAATGCCTTGCTTGAACCTATGCGTCAAATTGCATATAATGCCGGAAAAGATGGTTCTTATATTTTTCATGAAATATTAAAAATACAAAAAGAAAAGAATAATGAAAATATTGGTTATAACGCGTCTGCTAATAAGTTTGAAGATATGATGGAAGCTGGCATTGTTGATCCAACAAAAGTAACAAGAAGCGCTTTACAAAATGCGGCTTCTATGGCAGTTATGTTTTTAACAATTGAAGCGGTTGTCACTGACAAACCAGAAGAAAAAAACCAGCTGGCATGGGCGGAGGTATGCCTGGAATGGGTGGCGGAATGCCAATGATGTAAAAATAGATTTTTCAATTCAGATAAAAAAAGCGGGGCTAATTCCCCGCTTTTTATTTTTAGCATTGACATTTTTTATTTTTCTATTATAATATTTTAATTACTAAAATATCGGTAATTTCCAAGCCATGAGGATTTCGTGGCAAAAACAATTTTTAATAAAGGAGGATGTGCAAATGGATTTAGATAAAGTAGATGAGATGTTATCAAGGCTTATAGACATTATGGACGCTGAAGGCGTTATTAATGACGAAATAGTCGCTCAATTGGTAGGTGAAATATATGATTCTATCGTGAAAAAGTATCGTCCACTAGTCTGGGCTGTTCCGCATATTACTGAAAAGATTACGAACGATCTTATTCCTGTGATAAATGCCATTTCCAAGGTTTTTGTTATTGTCAGGGAAGATGCAGAATTTCAAAAAATAATAAGCCGAAGTTGCGAAGTAAAATCCAAACAACGCTTTAAAGCGTTGAAAACCTATCAAAAAGCTGGATTTAAACGCAATGAAGCAATGTCCTTGCTAATACAAGACATTGCAAACACAAAAGCTGGTGTTCAGCGACTGGCTTATATTACTAAGGTTGCTCAAAAATTCTCTAAATAATAAAATAGATAATTCTCAATCAGGACACTCTTCCGGGAGTGTCCATTTTTTTTATTTAAAAATTAATTGTTTGATATTTTTTAAAAAGCATTTATAATAAAATAAAAAATTAATTATAAATATATGGAACAAACATTAAATGAAATTTTAGACGCTGTAAAAATAAAAATGAATAATCAAGGCGATTATTCTCGCGAAGCCTATGAAAATTTTATTGATGAAGCTATCAGCGACTTTA
>JAACEG010000108.1 GCA_011682665.1 Lysobacteraceae bacterium | reverse complement strand
AAAAAATAAAATTTTAAGTAATATAAAAAATAAACCTTATTTTACAAAGGATAGTTTTGTTTTATATAAAAGTGATTGTTTAAAAATCTTAGAGCAAATTCCGGAGAATTCCATTGATATGATCTTCGCCGATCCGCCTTATTTTTTATCGTCTGGAACTTTTAGCTGCCAGAATGGGAAAATGGTGAGTGTTAAAAAAGGTGATTGGGATTTAAGTAATGGATTGAAAAAGGATTTTGAGTTTTAATTTATTTAATTTCTAAAAAATATGAAACAATATGAAGCAGTTATAAAAATAATGGAGGAGTATGGCGGATACGCAACGCTTGGTTTTTTAAATCAAAATGTTGATGTTTCTAATTGGAAAACAAAGACACCTTTTGCAAGTATTAGGCGCATTGTTCAAAATGAAAGATTTTTTTTCAAAATAAAACCTGGACTTTGGGCGTTAAAAACTTATAAAAATAAACTACCTGAAAATATTTTTCCAGCAGAAAAAATTTCTAAAACAAAACAAGAAGAATTCAATCATTCGTATTATCAAGGATTACTTGCAGAAATAGGAAATCTTAGAAAACAAGGAACATTTATTCCATATCAGGATAAAAATAAAAAATATTTAGAAAAAAAGTTGTCTGAAATAACGACTATTGAAAAATTTTATGATTTTACTTATAAGAATTTATTAAGATATGCCATAACAATTGATGTAAGTTGGTTTAATGAAAGAAAAATGCCGTCTAGTTTTTTTGAAGTAGAGCATTCTACAGACATTAAAAATTCTCTTGGTAAATTTGTTCAGTTGCAAGATTTTCATACAAAATTTTATATCGTAGCTGATATTGCCAGAAAAAGAGAATATGAAGATAAATTAAATTTAAGTATGTTCAAATCTGTTCAGAATAGAGTTAATTTCATTGATTATGAAAGTTTATCTAACTGGCATACAAAAAGTTTTGAAGTGCGTGAATTAGAAAATAATTTTAAATTATAAAAAAATGAAGCTAAAAGAATTTATTGAAAAATTGGAAAAAATAGCAAAAGAATATGGAGATAGTTCGGAGGTTATAATGGCTGATAATATTCCTGTAGTTAGTCCTGTTTTTTCAAGAGAATATCCAGACAAAAAGAATGTTGTTATAACAGACCAAAAATAAAAAATACAATTTTTTATAATGGTGAAAAAGTTGCTTTGTCTTTTAAAAAATATGGACTGTATAAATACTTGGAGAAAAATGGAGTAGATTATAAAAAACTTATTTCCAAAAAACTTTTACCAGATGACGCGATTTTTGTCATTATAAATAACACAATATTTATTTTAGAGATAAAATTTCAAGAAGTTGCCGGCTCTACTGATGAAAAATTACAAACTTGCGATTTCAAAATTAAACAATACAGAAAACTTTTATCGCGATTAAATGTTGAAGTTCAATATATTTATATTTTGAATGATTGGTTTAAAAAGCCTGAATACAAAGATGTTTTGGACTACATTATTTCTATAAATGGCTGTTCCTATTATTTTCACTACTATTATTTTCACTATTTGCCATTACAAAAAATAGGATTGCCAGTACCAAAATAATTTATATGAGCGAAAATTCAGGCAAGGATAATTCGGGGGAAGAGATTTATGAAATTGATAAAAACGGAGAAAGAAAACTTGACGAGCACGGGCATTTGAAACAAAAACATGACTTAGAGAAAATTGCAAAAGCTTTTGAGAAGTGGACAAAAGAAAATGAGTTAAGTTTTTAGAGAGAGGATAGGGATTATTAATTTAAATTTTTAAAATACAAATTACATGAGAATTATTGCAATTGCATTGAGAAATTACAAATGCTATCAGAGCACTCAACTAATAAAATTTTTTTCCAATGATGAAAAATTTATTGGATTTATAGGTGAAAACGGGGTTGGTAAAAGTGCTGTGTTACAAGCGCTTAATTCATTTTTTACTGGGCAAAATTGGATTAGAAACAAAACGGGCAAAAAAGGTAAATCCAAGTGTGGAGTTGCTCCTGTAGTTTTCTGTGATACAAAATTTCTTCAGAAACAAAATTTTTCCGAAACAGAGATAAAAATATTAAAAGATGTATCTAACACAATAAAAAAGAATCTAAAAGAATTGAATTTAACAATGGGTAAGGATGCGATTTTTCTTTCCTGTATGCTTTTTCAGGGTGGAAATACTGAAATGTTCAATGGGAGTCAAATAATGAGAGAGAAGACTGAAGATAAAATTGGAGACAAAAAAGAGGATGATAAATATCAGAAAATTGCTAAAAAGGTAAAAGAATTATTTTTATCTTATTTTAGATATATTTATATAGATGCCGAAGTTAATATAGATACTTCGGCTGATATTAATTTTAAAACTTTTGAGTTGATAAAAGGTTCAGGAGTAATTAAAGATATAGAAAAAGAGTTAAAAAGACTGACTATTAAGTATAAGGAAAAAAAATTAAGCATCTCAGGTCTAATTAATAATATAGTAATTCAATATCTCGATGGCGAAGTTGTCAGTAAACTCAAAGAAGTAGATAAAGACTATGATTATAAAAATTTAAAACCAGGTGCTCAGTCTAAAATGTCTGAAAAATTAATTGGAGAACTCGCCACACAAGCATTATTTAACAACAGGGAGCTTACAAAAAAAATTCAAAATAAGGACATCGAAATTTCGAGTATGAGTTCTGGGCAGAGAAGAAAGGCGTTTTTAGATTTTGTTGTTGTTATGATTAGCAATTTAGATGATGAGGTAAAAAATAAAACCATGTTAGCTATTGATGAGCCTGAAATTTCTGTTGATGCCAGCTCCAGAATTCAACAATTTGAAAAATTAAGACAATTATCAAATCAGGGAGTTAGCGTTTTATTTACAACGCATTGGTATGGTTGGATTATTCAGTTAATTGATGGAAGTAATATTTTGATTAAAGAAAATTCTGATGGTAGAGAAATCTATCAAAGTAGTATATTTGATTTTTCAAATATATCTATTTTAAATATTAAGCAACATAAAATGAGAATG
>JAACEG010000040.1 GCA_011682665.1 Lysobacteraceae bacterium | reverse complement strand
AATTATTTTGAATTAAATATTTTGAATTTAGAATATTTGAATTTTGAATTTATTTAGGATTTGTGATTTTGAATTTTGAATTTTTTGAAAAATTATAATCTAAAATATTCAGTTAAAATCATTAAAACCATTATTTAAATTAATTGGCAGCTGTATATTATTATATATCCACAAAATGTCAACTATCGTCGTGAAATTTTTAAAATATTTTTCATCAACATGGCGACTGTCATTGGTCCAACCCCTTTAGGCACCGGTGTGATAAAAGAAGCTTTATTTTTCAAATTTTTAAAATCAACATCACCTCTAACTTTATTATTTTTTTTATTAATTCCGATATCAATTATAATAGCTCCTTTTTTTACCATCTCTTTTTTCAGAATTTCTGCTTGCCCAACGCCTATAACAATAATATCAGCAGACTCAATTTTTTTAATTGTCTTTTTGCTTATTTCTTTTATCCATCCAATTTTTTTATAAGCTATTTTTTCTTTTTGTAAGATCGCTTTAAGCGGATCAACAAAAATTTTATTTTTAGAAATAATTATTGCTGATTTATTAATTAAATTTTGTTTAGTTGATTTTAAAAGACAAATAATTGCCAAAATGAGAGGAGAAATTATTGCTGGATTTTTTGTCATTAATTTTTTTATATTTTTTTTATGAAATCCGTCAATGTCTTTTTGGGGATTTATGGATTGGATAATTTTATTAGTATTAAACTTTTTTGGAAGAGGAAGCTGAACAATAATTCCGTTAATGTTTTTATCTTGATTTAATTTTGAAATAGTTTTTAAAATTTCAGTTTCTTTTGTTTTTTCTGAAAAATAAAATTTATAAAAATTAATATTTATTTTTTTTGCTATTTCTTTTTTTAATTTAACATAAAGTTTAGAAGCTGGATTATTGCCAACCAAAATAACAGCTAAGCCTGGTTTAACTCTAAATTTTTGAATTTCTTTTTTAGTCTCCTCTTTATTTATTTTTTGAGCTAACTTATCGCCTCGTAAGATCATAATTTTTAATTAAAATCAAAATTAAAAGATTGAAATACCCCCTCTAGCTCCCCCTACAAGGGGGAAACGAAAATAATGGATTCCTCCCCTTTTAGGGGAGGTTAGGTGGGGTAAAAACTAAAATACCCCCTCTAACTCCCCCTACAAGGGGGAGAACGAGAAAATAGATTCCCCCTACAAGGGGGAGAACGAAAATAACGGGTTCCTCCCCTATATCAGGAGAGGTTAGGTGGGGTAAAAAAATGAAAAATAATAATACCCCCTCTAGCTCCCCCTACAAGAGGGAGAAGAGAAAAACAGATTCCCCTAAAAGGGGGAAACGAAAATAACGGGTTCCTCCCCTATATCAGGAGAGGTTAGGTGGGGTAAAAAATTGAAAAATAATAATACCCCCTCTAGCTCCCCCTAAAAGGGGGAGAACAAGAGTAATGGATTCCCCCTAAAAGGGGGAGAACGAGAGTAATCCCCCTAAAAGGGGGAGAACGAGAAAATAGATTCCCCTACAAGGGGGAAACGAAAATAACGGATTCCTCCCCTATTTAGGGGAGGTTAGGTGGGGTAAAAAATTGAAAATTGAATTTATATACTTGGTATTGGAAAATTTAAACAAGTTTTTTTCACTTCATTTTTTATTATTTTCAAGTTTTTTTCATTATCTTTATTTTGGATTGCTTGATCTATCCAATTTGCTATTTGCTTTACTTCCTTTTCTTTCATTCCACGTGTAGTAATCGCAGGTGTTCCGAGCCGTATACCAGAAGGATTCATTGGAGGATTAAGGTCGTTAGGAATAGTAGAACGAGAAATAGAAATCCCAACTTTATCTAAAATATTTTCTGCTTCTCTCCCTGTTAAACCCTTATTTGTTAAATCAATTACCATTAAATGATTATCTGTTCCTCCAGAAATTATTTTATAGTTTAAATTTTGCAACTCTTGAGCTAAAATTTTTGCATTAAGAATAATTTGTTTTGCATAATCTTTAAATTCAGGATTTAGAGCTTCTCCAAAAGCAACAGCTTTTGCCGCTATAATATGATCATGCGGACCGCCTTGCATCCCAGGAAAAACAGCTCGATCAATTTGTTTAGCAAATTTTTCTTTGCACATTATAATTGCCCCTCTTGGTCCGCGTAAAGTTTTATGAGTAGTCGTTGTCACAACATCAAAAAAAGAAATAGGGCTATCCATTTGTCCAGCGGCAATTAAACCGGCTGTATGCGCTATGTCGGCAAAGGTATAGGCTCCAACTTCATCAGCAATTTCTTTAAATTTTTTCCATTCTATTTCACGAGAATAAGCGCTATAACCAGCGACTATCATTTTCGGTTTTTCTCTTTCAGCAATTTTCGCGACTTGTTCCATGTTGATTTTACCTGTTTTAGAATCAACCTCATATTGAGTAAAGTTATAAAGTATTCCTGAAAAGTTTATGGGATGTCCATGAGAAAGGTGACCACCATGGCTTAATTTTAAGCCAAGCACTTTATCCCCGGGCTGTAAGAAGGCCATGTAAACAGCGGCATTAGCAGGAGATCCAGAGAGCGGTTGAACATTAACATGCTCAGCCTTAAACAATTTTTTCGCGCGCTCTATAGCAATTCTTTCTGCATCATCAATATTTTGATTTCCTCCATAATATCTTTTCCCTGGATAACCCTCACTATATTTATTTGTTAAAACTGTTCCCATCGCTTCTAAAACAGCTTTGGAAACATAATTTTCTGAAGCAATTAACTCAATTTCTTCTGACTGTCTTTTCATTTCTTTGTTTATAATATTCATCATCTTTGGATCTTGTCTTGATAAATTTTTATAGTTTAACATAAATTTTTGTTAGAATCTTAAAAATTTTATTATTTTTATTTTTTTTGTAAAAATTTATAAATTGCGCTGGAGGCTATTGCTCCTTCCGCAGAAGCGGTAATAACTTGCCGAAATCCATTAGAGGCATTAGTAATATCTCCTGCCGCAAAAATTCCTTTAATATTTGTTGATTGATTCTTTTTAACATTAATATATCCTTTCTTATTGACTTTTACCGCAATACTTTTTACAAGAGCAGAGCTTGGAATAGCGCCGACTTCTATAAATACTCCTTCAATTGCAAGCATTTTTTTATTTTGAAAAGGATTGTCTAATACAATTTCCTTGACAATATTGTCTCCTTTTATCGCTATTAAATTTGTATTTAAAATTAATTCTATTTTTGGATTATTTTTAACTTTTTCTTGTTGAGAGGGATTTGCTCTTAATTCTTTTTTTCTGTATATTAAATAAACTTTTTTAGCAATCTCAGATAGATAAACAGCGCCTGTCGCAGCGCTGTCGCCACCGCCGATAATTGCAACTGTTTTGTTTTTAAAAAACTTAGCATCACGAGCAAAACAAAAAGAAACCCCCTTGCCTGTAAATTTTTTTTCACCTGGAATCTCTAATCTTCTGTATTCCATCCCTATAGCTAATATAATTGTTTTGGAAAAATACTTTTTATTATTTTTAAGAATTACAACAAAAGTATTTTTTTCTTTTATAATTTTTTTTGCTTGTCCTAAAATTATTTTAGCGCCTAATTTTTCGCTTTGTTTTTTAAACTTAGACATCAACTCCATTCCTGAAATACTTAAAAATCCTGGATAATTTTCAACTGAATGAGCTTCATTAATTTGTCCTCCTTGCTCTCTCCCAATAATCAAATTCTTTAATTTATATCTTGAAGCATAAATAGATGCTGTATAGCCAGCCGGTCCTGCTCCAATAATAATAACATCAAAAACCATAATAAATTTTGATAATCTATCTTAATAAAGTGGAGCGGGTAACGGGAATTGAACCCGTATCCTCAGCTTGGAAGGCTGATATAATAGCCATTATACGATACCCGCTAAATCAATTTATAATTTACAATTTTCAATTTTCAATCAATTTTCAATTTACAATTTTCAATTCACCCCGTTAAATAATCGCTTGGCGAATTTAACATGAGTAAATTTTCAATGATTTAATTTTCAAAAAGTTAAAACCATCAAAACAATTACTAAATTGATTACTGATTATAAATTATATTCTATTATTTTTTTTAGTAAAAGTCAATGACAAAGTTTTTTAATAAATGCTATTGACAGTTTTTTAATTATCATTTATATTAAAAGTAATAAAAATAAAAAATTATTTTTTTATTGATTTTTTGTTTTTAGAACTTTAACAACTAAACAGCAACAAGTAATAATTTCTTTTATTTTTAGTTTGGATTTTAAACTTTTTCCGGTTAATTTTTAACTGGATATTTTATTGAGAGTTTGATCCTGGCTCAGGGTGAACGCTGGCGGCGTGTCTAAGGCATGCAAGTCGAATGCTTCTTTGTTCTTTACTGCGTAAAGAGCTACGGAGCACAAGTTAATATTTATATAAAGTAACTTGTGTCCTGAAACTCATGCGTAGCAATGAGCATAGGGGCATGGCAAACGGGTGAGTAACACATTAATAATCTACCCCAAAGTTGAGAATAACCTACCGAAAGGCTGGATAATACTCAATGTGTTTAAGCAATACAAATTGCTTAAATAAAGTTTTAACGCTTTGGGATGAGTTTATGGCTTATCAGCTAGTTGGTGGGGTAATTGCCTACCAAGGCTATGACGAGTAGCGGGCGTGAGAGCGCGACCCGCCTCATTGGGACTGAGATACTGCCCAAACTCCTACGGGAGGCTGCAGTCAAGAATATTCCTCAATGCGCGAAAGCGTGAAGGAGCGACGCCGCGTGTCCGAAGAAGCTCTTCGGGGTGTAAAGGACTTTTTTTAAGGAAGAATCACGACGGTACTTAAAGAATAAGGGGCTGCTAATCACGTGCCAGCAGCAGCGGTAATACGTGAGCCCCAAGCGTTACCCGGAATTATTGGGCGTAAAGAGTATGTAGGCGGTTTAATAAGTTATTTGTCAAATTCTGATGCTTAACATCAGATCCGCGAATAATACTGTTAGACTTGAGACTGGAAGAGGTAAGCGGAACTGCTGGTGTAGGGGTTGTATCCATTAATATCAGCAGGAACACCAAATGCGAAGGCAGCTTACTATAACATGTCTGACGCTGAGATACGAAAGCGTGGGGAGTGAATGGGATTAGATACCCCAGTAATCCACGCCGTAAACGATGGATACTAAACATTGGTAGTTTCGACCCTATCAGTGTTGTTTACCTAAATTAACATCTTAAGTATCCCGCCTGGGAAGTACGAGCGCAAGCTTAAAACTCAAAGGAATTGACGGGGACTCGCACAAGCGGTGGAGCATGTGGTTTAATTCGACGACAAGCGAGGAACCTTACCAAGGATTGACATCCCGAGAACTCTGATGAAAATTAGAGGTGCCGCAAGGAGCTCGGTGACAGGTGCTGCATGGTTGTCGTCAGCTCGTGCCGTGAGGTGTACGGTTAAGTCCGAAAACGAGCGCAACCCTTACTCTAAGTTACTATGTCTTAGAGAACTGCCCAGCCCTCAGTTTTTCAAACAATTTTCAATTTTCAATTATCAATTTTCAAACAATTTTCAATTATTTAATTTATAAAATTAAAAATTGAAAATTAGAAATTGATTGGAAATTGGAAATTGGAAATTGGAAATTTGAGTGCTGGGAGGAAGGTGAGGATGACGTCAAATCAGCATGGCCCTTATTCCTTGGGCTACACACGTGCTACAATGGTCAGTACAAAGGGTTGCCAAACCGAAAGGCGGAGCCAATCCCATAAAACTGGTCTCAGTTCGGATTGAGGGCTGCAACTCGCCCTCATGAAGTTGGAATCGCTAGTAACCGTGAATCAGCCTCGTCACGGTGAATACGTTCTCGAGTCTTGTACACACCGCCCGTCATGTCAAGGAAGCCGGCAGTGCCCGAACTCTGATGTTATTTCGGAGGAAGGTAAGGCTGGTAACAGGGACAAAGTCGTAACAAGGCATCCGTAGCGGAAGCTGTGGATGGATCACCTCCTTTCTAGGGAGAAAATATTAGAAAAAATTGTTTTACAATTTTCATTCTAATTATAACAGGTCGCCCAAACTATTTTAGATAGAATGGGAAATCAGATTATTGCTTGTCTATGAGATTAGATAAATTAAAATATTAATTTTTATTTACTTGTTGCTATTTAGTTGTTAAGAAGATAAGCCCCGCTCTATTGCGGGGTTTTTAGTAAAAATCAAAATACAAAAATCAAAACTTAAAATAACAAATTAAAAGGTAAAATTTTTTTGTCATTCCCGTGAAGGCGGGAATCCAGTGTTTGTCGCGTAGAATATAGATTCCCGCCTTCGCGGGAATGACACGAGAAATATTATTTTACAGTCTAATTTATATTATTTTTTTACTCTTGCTTTTTAAAAGAATTTTGATAAAATAAATTTTAATTACCTTAAATTATAAAATATTAGATTGTTTGAAAATTAAATCATTGAATCCCGCAATTACTGCGGGAAAAATTGTAAATTGATAATTGAAAATTGATTCCGGGCATGTAGCTCAGTTGGTTAGAGCGCATCTCTGATAAGGATGAGGTCGGAGGTTCAAATCCTCCCATGCCCACTCGTAGAATTACATAAAACTTTTTTTTGAGGGGAGCGAGCTTGTTTCGCTCTTGCCAGAAAAACTCAGCACCAGAGCGAAGCTCGGTGCTGGACTAGTCCTGCGCCGCCCCGCCTTTTTGGAAAAGAGCGGGGCTGGTGTGGGAGTTTGCCCCGTCCCGCTAAAGCGGGGTGGGGTTTTATTATGTCAAAATTAGACATTTTTGACAAAAGGAAAATAAAAATTACAATTAAAAATATGAGTAAAAATAATAGATAAAA
>JAACEG010000039.1 GCA_011682665.1 Lysobacteraceae bacterium | reverse complement strand
AGGGGAGGTCAGGTGGGGTAAAAAATTATAAAATAAAATTCCTCCCCTTTTAGGGGAGGTTGGGAGGGGTAAAAAAATTGGAAATTGATTGAAAATTAAAAATTGTAAATTGAAAATTTCAAAGCCTAAGCTCTTGCATTATTTTAAATTCGTGTTATTATAAAATTAAATAATAAAAATATATTCAAATTAGGCCGCAAAGGTCTTTTTTAAAATAAAAATATGAAAGTTGCGAATAACAAATTAACACAATATATATATGATTCTTATGCAGAAATTAAAAAAGTTACCTGGCCCACTCGCCAAGAAACAATAAGATTGACAATAGCAGTTATTTTAATTAGTTTATTTATTGCCGCCTTTTTAGGAGCATTAGATTCTATGTTCTCTTTTGGAGTGGAAAAAATAATAACTACTTTCCATAAATAATTGATAATTGATTAAATATGTCAAAACAAATTTCGCAAGGAAAATTATGGTATGTTATCCATACTTATTCTGGATATGAAGAAAATGTAAAAAATAACTTGAAACAAAGAATTGAATCAATGGGGATGGAAGATAAAATTTTTAATATTTTAATCCCAACAGAAAAAAAGATAAAAATTAAAAATGGAAGAAGAAAAATTATAACTGAAAAAATTTTTCCCGGTTATGTTTTAGTTGAAATGATTGTTACTGACGAATCTTGGTATGTTGTCAGAAATACTCCAAATGTTACTGGTTTTATTGGTTCAGGCACAACCCCTGTTCCTGTTTCGCAGAAGGAAATAAAAGGGTTGCAGAAAAGGATGGGAGTTGAAGAACCTAAATTCAAAATTGATTTTAATATTGATGATCATATTGAAATTATTGACGGTCCATTTAAAAATTCTGAAGGAAAAATTTCTAATATTGATGAAGAACGAGGCAAAATTAAAGTTTTAGTTTCTATGTTTGGTCGTGAAACCCCAATAGAATTAGATTCATTACAAGCTAAAAAAATATAAACATAATGCGAATGTCAATCCGCCAGCTGGTGGATATTAATGACACTAATATATAAAATAGGTCCATCTCATTAGCATATATTAGCGTATTGGTGTTATCTTACATTTATGAAAAAAATCAAAACAATAATAAAATTACAAATTCCAGGAGGACAAGCAAACCCAGCTCCACCTATCGGTCCAGCTTTAGGGCAACATGGTTTGAATATTGCTGAATTTTGCCAAAAATTTAACGCTAAAACCCAAAACAAAAATGGTGAAATTATTCCTTGCGAAATTTCAGTCTACAAAGATAGAAGCTATGATTTTATTTTAAAGGTCTCCCCAGCGGCCGAACTAATAAAAAAGGCCGCTAATATTAAAAAAGGTTCTGGTAATGCTTTAACTAATAAAATTGGAAAAATTACCAAGGCTCAAGTCAAAGAAATTGCCGAAAAAAAGATTCCTGATTTAAACGCGAATTCTATTGAGGCTGCGATGAAAATTATAGAAGGCACGGCAAGACAAATGGGGGTCGAAATTATAGATTAAATTATTCACATCATTCGCATCCATTCGCGGATTAACATTATATTATTCTTATGAAAAAAGGGAAAAAATATTTAAAAATGTCAAAATCTATTAACAAGAACAAAATTTATGAGATAGAAGAAGCTCTTGATTTGATTAAAAAAAATCCAGTAGCGAAATTTGATGCTTCAATAGAAATCCATATTCGTCTAGGAATTAATCCAAAAAAAGGAGATCAACAGGTTCGCGGGACAATAATTTTGCCCTATTCAATTTCCAAGCAAAAGAAAATAATTGTTTTTGCCGAAGATGAAAAACAAAAAGAAGCGACAATGGCAGGCGCGGATATTATTGGTAGTGAAGAAATGATTCAAAAAATTAAACAAACAAAAAAAATTGATTTTGAAATAGTTATAGCGACTCCAGGGATGATGAGATCTTTAACCTCTATTGCAAAAATTTTAGGACCAAAAGGATTAATGCCATCACCAAAAAATGGGACAATAAGCACTGATTTAACTAAAACAATTAAAGAGTTTAAAAAGGGAAAAATTTCTTTTAAAAATGATGACACAGGAAATATCCATCAAATAATCGGGAAAATCTCCTTAGATAATAAAAAAATTATTGAAAACTATAAAATATTTTTAAAAGCGTTAAATAAAGCCAAGCCAGCTACGGCTAAAGGAGTTTATATTAAAAATATTTATCTTTGCTCAACAATGGGTCCAAGCATAAAAGTAAAAGAGTTATAAATAATTTAATTATACGGCTGTTCGGTAAATTTATAATTTAATTTTTTTTTGAAAAAAATTAAAAAATCTAATAATAAAATTTACTAAATAGTTAGCTAACAATTATGAACAACAAAACAAAACAAAAAATTATAAAAAAATTTCAAACCCATAAAAATGATACTGGGTCAACGGAAGTGCAAATAGCGATTTTAAGCAAGGAAATAGATGAGCTCAGCGCTCATTTAAAAAAGAATATTCATGATTATTCTTCAAGAAGAGGCTTATTTAAAAAAATATGCCAAAGAAAAAAATTAATTAAATATTTGCATAAAGAAAATATAGATAGCCTTTACAAAATCGCTCAAATTTTAAAACTAAAAATTGCTAAAAGTTTAAAAGAAGAGCTGAAAGATATTATGGATCTAAATAAAAAAAATGAAGAGAAAAGGCAAGCCAAAATTATTGAAGATGAAAAATATAATAAAACCGAATAAAAAGTTTCAGCAACATATCTTAAAATTTTAATCTAATTAATACATTTAATTAGCAGACTTATAGTTTGTGAATTCATTCATAGGCTAATGCCTGCCGATTAAATGTTTGATAATATTTATATGGAAAAACAAAAAAATGTATATCATTTTTCAATGGAATGGGCTGGCAGAAAACTATCTATTGAAAGGGGGCGTTTAGCTAATCAGGCTACTTATTCTTTGAAAGTTCAATACGGCGACACTGTTGTCTTAGGAACAGTGGTTAGATCAAAAAATCAAAGAGAGGATATTAATTATTTTCCATTAATGGTTGATTATGAGGAAAAATTATATGCCGCTGGAAAAATTAAAGGATCTAGATTTATTAAACGAGAAGGAAGGCCGACAGACGAAGCTATTTTAAACGGCAGAATGGTTGATCGCGCTATTAGACCACTATTCAATGATAAAGATCGTAATGACATTCAAGTAATTTTAAGTATTTTATCGATTGATCAAGAAAATCTTCCTGGTGTTATCTCTTTAATCGCTGCATCTTTCGCCTTATACCTTTCTCCTATTGATTGGAAAGGTCCAATTGGTGGAGTACAAATTGGTAGACTTGACGGAAAATTTATTGCTAATCCAACCTATGAAGAATTAGAAAAAGGCGATTTAGATTTAATTATTGCTGGAACAGGAAAAAAAATCATTATGATTGAAGCAGGAGCAAAAGAAGTAAATGAAGAAGATATGTTTGAAGCCATGGAATTTGCCAAAAAACAAATATCTCCTTTACTTGATTTTTTAAAAAAAATTGCTGAAGAATTACCAAAACAAAAAAAGATTCAAATTAAGGAAGAAGAAAAAAATTCAGCTTTAACTTTAATGGAAAAATTTTTGGAAGATAATTTAGAAAAACATTTATTTGACAAAAATTTAAAAACAAAAATGGAAAGGAAAGAAGCATTAGACATACTTAAAGAAGACTTACTTCAATATTTAATAGCTAACAATATAGAAGAAGACGATGCAAAGACGACTATAAAAAAAATGGATAAATATGTTTATTCGTCTGTAAGCCAAGCAATAATTAAAAGAGAACAAAGAGTTGACGGAAGAAAAATGAATGAAATAAGAAAGATTAGTTCAGAGGTTGCCCTGCTTCCACGAACTCATGGTTCAGGATTATTCAATCGCGGAGAAACACAAGTTATGTCAGTGGTAACATTAGGCCCTCCGAGCGCTGAACAAATTTTAGATGGGATGGAAAAAAATGGAACAAAGCGTTATATGCATCATTATAATTTTCCGCCGTTTTCAGTCGGAGAAACAGGGTTTATGCGCGGACCAAGCCGTCGTGATATTGGACATGGAGCTTTAGCTGAAAAAGCCTTGTTGCCTGTCTTACCAAATAGAGATGACTTCCCTTATACTATTAGAGTTGTAAGTGAAACCTTGTCCTCTAACGGCTCAAGCTCTATGGGCGCTGTTTGTGGCTCAACTCTTTCATTAATGGATGCTGGTGTCCCAATCAAAAAGCCAGTTGCTGGAATTGCTATTGGAATGTCATCAAATAAAGATATGAGTGAATGGAAAATTATAACAGATATACAAGATTTAGAAGATGGCGAAGGAGGAATGGATTTTAAGGTCGCTGGAACACGCGATGGCATTACAGCGATCCAATTAGACACAAAAACACTGGGAATAAATTCAGAAATAACAAAACAAGCCTTGCAAAAAGCTTTAGAAGCCAGATTGAAAATCTTGAATGTTATTGAAGATACAATTAAAAAGCCAAGAAAAGAATTGTCAAAATATGCTCCTCGTGTAATATCCTTAAAAATCAATCCTGAAAAAATAAGAACTGTTATCGGACCAGGAGGAAAAATGATTAATAAAATTATTGATGAAACAGGGGTAAACATTGACATAGAAGATGACGGAACTGTTTTTATTTCTTCAGTTGATGGAGAATCTATGGACAAAGCAGTCCAATGGGTAAAAAATTTGACTCATGAAGTTAAAACAGGAGAACTTTATCAAGGGACAGTAAAACGTATTATGGATTTTGGCGCTTTTGTTGAAGTACTTCCAGGACAAGAAGGATTGGTTCATATTTCCGAACTGTCTTATGAACGCACAAACAAAGTAGAAGATGTTGTAAAAATAGGAGATATAATTCCGGTAAAAGTTATTGAGATTGATAAGGTTGGAAGAATAAATTTGTCCTATAAAGATACTCAGCCAAAGCCTGACCATATTAAAGAAAAGCCGTTTATAAAAAAAACTTTTAATAACAGAGGGCCAAGACGCAATTCTTTCAACAAAAAACCGCGTAGATAATATTGCGCAAATTATGTTTTTTAGTTTTTTAAAAAATATTGCAGATATAATTAAAAAACCTCTTGTTCAAAAGATTACAAGAGGCTTTTTGATTTTGATTTTTATTATTTTAGTTTGGTTTATTTTTGGATTTAATTTTCAAAAAAATAAAATAGCTAATTTAGACAGCTTGAACAAAAATCAAATAGTAAAAAATTATTTGTTAAAAAATAAAATAGATAATTTAAAAGCAGAATTTTTTTACAGAAATGATCATTTAACTTTAAGAATTAAAGATAACTCTTCTAAAAGTTTAGCAGATAGTTTAAAATATTTTTTTTATAAACCATTTTTTAATTATTTTAAAAATCGTTGGCTAAAAAATTATAGTTTTC
>JAACEG010000038.1 GCA_011682665.1 Lysobacteraceae bacterium | reverse complement strand
AAATAAAAAAATTGATGTTGCTTTTATTGATGGTTTACATACTTATGAACAATCGCTTAGAGATGTTAAAAATTGTTTGAATAATTTGGATGATAACGGTGTTATTGTAGTCCATGATTGTAATCCTTTATCAGAAGCTGCTGCCAACAGATCACAGAGCGAGGCTAAAAAAATGAAAGATTGGAATGGGAAGTGGAATGGCAATGTTTGGAAAACAATTGCTTGTCTTAGATCTAACAGAGATGATTTAAATATTTTTGTTTTAAATTGTGATCAAGGAATCGGCATTATCACTAAAGGAAAACCTGAAAATATGCTGAGCTATAAGTTAGAGGAGATAAAGGATATGGGATATAAATATTTTAATAATAATAGAAATGAGATATTGAATTTAAAAAGTGAAGAATATCTTGATAATTTTTTAAAAGATTTGAATAAGAGAAATTTTGTTGCTAAAAATGTTATGGAAAATGTTTAAAAAAATTTTTCTACTGAAAAAATGTCATTTAATTTAATAAATGTTTTTAACGACATTTATTTTAAATAGAGTGTATGAAATTATATTATGTTAGCTGTTTGTCTTTGCCAACTAACAAAGCTTTTGGGATAACCATAACAGAAACTTGCAAAAATTTTGCGAATAAAATGGATGTAATTTTGCTTATTCCCAAAAAAAAAGGAGTTAAAAAAGATGATTTGTTTGAATTCTATAATACAGATAAAACATTTGAAGTTAAAACTTTAAATGTTTTAGATTTATATGAATATAGATTTTTGGGAAGTAAAATTCCGCTTATTATTAAAAATGTGACTTTTTCATTATCGTTATTATTTTTAAGAATAAAAAAATGTGATTTAATATATGCTCGCGATGTTTTTTCTTTGCCATTTTTATGGTTTAAAAGCAGAAAATTATTTTTAGAAATTCATTATTTACCTAAAAAGGATAAAATATTATTTTTTTTAATTTTTTTTGCAAAAAAAATAATTGTTATAACAAATTTTTTAAAACAAGATTTTATTAAGATTGGTTATAAAGCTGATAAAATTTTGGTAGCGCCGGACGGAGTTGATATAGATGAATTTGAAAAAATAAAAGAAACAAAAGAAGATTTGAGAAAAAAATTAAATTTACCAATTGATAAAAAAATAGTTTTATATTCTGGACATTTATATAGTTGGAAAGGGGCAGATTTATTACTTAAAGTAGCAAATAATTTTCAAAATATTTTATTTGTGTTTGTCGGCGGAATGGAACAGGACATTAAAAAATTTAAAAGCGAAATTTTAGATTTAAAATTAAAAAATGTTTTAATGATTGGTTATCGCCCACATAATGAAATTCCATTATATTTAAAGTCTGCTGATATTTTGGTTCTGCCTAACAGTGGAAAGGAAAAGATTTCAAAATATTATACTTCGCCGCTCAAACTTTTTGAATATATGGCGTCGGGTGTTCCGATTATTGCTTCAAATTTACCGTCAATTAAGGAAATTTTAAATAAAAATAATGCTATATTTTTTAATGCCGATGATAGTAAAGATTTGGCAGAAAAAATAAAGTTTGTTTTAAAAAATAAAGAATTTTTTGATAAAATTGCAAAACAAGCATTATACGATGTTGAACAATATACATGGGAGAATAGAGTTAAAAAAATAGCAGAATTTGTTAAATTATATAGTTAAATTAGAAAAATAAATTTAATTAGCGCGAAAAGTGATATAGAATATTAAAACAATAAAGGGAAAAACATTGACTTTTTGGTTAAAAATGTTATACTAAATTATTAAAAAAATAAAAAATAAAAAATAGACCTTTAACAAAAAACTTTTTTAAGGAGGGAAAAATTTTAAAAGTTTATAAATAAAAAAATAAAAAATAAGGAGGATACAAAAAGTATGAAAAAAAAGTTTGTGTTGGCAATGTTGATTCTTGGTTTATTGGCAGGGTGCGCTGGTATACATTATCAAGTATATGATCCACCGCCGGCGAAAGTAATAGGAGTAAAAGTTAAATAACAGGAGAACTATCATGAAAAAAATTGTCATTGTAGGAATGACTTTATTTTTTTGGATTATTGTTGCGCAAAATCAAAATATTTACGCTAAGTCATGCTTATGCGTAGATTTAAAACCAGAGACAGGTTATATAATCAATCTAAGCGGAATGAATTTTCCGCAACAGATAGAAAGAAATTCAAAGATAGGGAATTTTATTGGATGCAAAATAAAAATCAGATTCAGCGATGGATCTGAGAAATTTTTAAATGGTGGTAAAGTAATTTCTTCTGGGAATTATGAATTAACAAACTCTGGAATTCAAGAGTTAACAACAATAGGATGGGTAGCTTTACCATTCTATGATTTTGGTGGAGGAGATATCCGCCAAGATCCTTGCCATGGCGGATTTATAAAATTCAAGTTCAAAGTAAATTATTTGCCAGGAAAGGTTCTTGGACTAACAGTAAAATAAAAAATAAAAAAAGGAGAAAAAGAAAAATGAAAAAAATCAGTTTTATAACATCAGTATTAGTAGCTTTGTTTTTTGCGGTAACTTCATTTGCCGCGAGCGTAACATTAACCTGGGATCGTAATCAGGAACCGGATATCGCTGGATACAAAATCTCTTACGGAACTAGCAGTGATCAATATGCTAGCAGTATTACAGTAAACGATACTGCTACCCAACCTGTTCAAACGAGTTATATTATTGATAACCTGCAAGAGGGCGCTACCTATTACTTCGTTATTAAGGCCTTTGACCTTGCGGGGCAAGAGGGTCCTTTTTCGGACGAGGTTTCAGTATATATTCAATCCACATTTGCAATTGGCGGATTATCAATCAGCCAAATTTTTAATAACTTATCGTCAGGCACATATCGCCTGACAGTTATGGCTGATAATACGTATCAGGTTGAGCCGCTTGGCAACAGTCCGCCCGTGGTATCTATTTCCGCAAATTCCCTTGAGGTAATTGAGGGTGAAACCGTGACTGTCATGGCGTCCGCCAGCGACCCTGAGAGCGATCCACTTACATACTCTTGGTATGTGGATGGAGCGCTTGATTTTTCCGGCAACGATTCAGGAAGTTGGGCGGATTTATCTGTCGGAAACCACTCGGTTTACTGTATTGTTGACGACGGACAAGGCAATGAAGTCCAAAGTAATACAGTTAGTGTGGCGCTTTTGCAAGGACCACATATTTCCGTGCCGGAGATATTAACGCTCAACGCTACCTACGGCGACGCGACTGCCGATGGCAGTATAGCAGTCACCAATTCCGGAAATGGGGATATGGATTGGACGGTAAGTACAACATCTGGTATGCTTTCACTCTCGCCTAATAGTGGGACAAATAGCGGAAATGTTGGAATCACTGCTGATCTCACGGGGTTAGATTCAGGAGATTATTATGGCGATGTGGTGATTTCATCACCAGACGCCGATAATAGTCCACAAACCGTGCCGGTAATGGTCAGCATCTCTGATATTGCGAATAATGTAGCATCTATAGACTTAAAATCAGGAAGTAAGCAATATCTTTCAATAACTGATGCTAATCAAACTGGTTTAGATTTAGCAACTGATTTTACTATTGAAGCGTGGATTAAACTTGAAACATTACCAAGCACAACTGGTATACATTATACAATTTTAAGTAAAGATGACCCCACAAATAGTAGAGGTTATGGATTTATTTTAAGATATAATGATCCAGGAGAGGCTGTAGCAAATTCTCCCTTGGTTTATTTTTTAGATAGTAGTGGTAATTTAACTAGTCTTGGTTGTGATACAGCACTAACACAAACTGGTATCTGGTATCATCTTGCAGTAACTGTAGATATTAGTGTTCCATCTGCAAAATTTTATATTGATACAGTTTTAAAATCAACTCTTTATCATTCTACCGCTGCAACTACAATAAATAATTCTAGTTCTCCATTTTCAATAGGAGCAAGAATTAATAATTCAACACCAGAAAGATTTTTTTATGGTCTTATAGATGGTATAAGAGTATGGAACGATATAAGAACATCAACAGAAATATCAGATAATTATAATTCTGAATTAGTGGGGAATGAAGCAAATCTTGTTGGATATTGGGAATTTAATTATTCGTTGTTAGACAAAACACCGAATAATAATGATCTAACGATTAGCAACGGTTCAGCCGTATTCGTCCCGTTAGACTAATAGATAATATGAAATAAACAATAAACAACCCACATCTTTCACGAATGGAGATGTGGGTTTTTTCTTGTTTTTTAATATTAATTCAACTATACTTTTATTAAAGGTGCATTTTAAAAACGTTTATGAAAATTTTATATATTACTAATAATTTAAATGGAAAAGATGGATGGAGCAGATATAGCAGAGATCTAGCGCAAGAAATGGATAGTATGGGAAATAATATTTTATATTTAGTTAATAAAAAATCAGATTTTAAAAATATGGTTTAATGTAAAAAAATAGTTGGTAAAATAGTTAATTTAGTTGTAAAATTAGCTTAAATTTAATTAATTTTGTAAATCATTTTACAATTATGACTACTTTATCAAAAAAAACTTTGCCCTTTTTGTAAAAAATTTTGCGCAATCAAATGGGAATGCAAAATAATAAACAAAGATGGCTTTGTCGAAATTGCCATAAATCATTTATTGTTTATTCAAAACAAAAATCAATTGTAAGACAAATTAGTTGGTTTAAAAAATGGATTATTGGAAGAATGACATTGCGAGAAATTGCGAATAAAAAAGGATTAACAATTCAAACTATTCGCGCCTTATTTAAAAACTATTTAGATAATCCTCCTCTTCCAAAAATCAAACCTAATAATAGTTGTCATTTAATTATTGACGGCACCTACACAAGCGACTTCTGTGTTTTAAATTATTTAGATGAGGTTGATTATATATTAGAATTGGAAGTAATTGAACATTTGCCAAATATTGAGGAATTTGTAAGCAAAATAAAAAATAAAGCAAGAAAATCTTTAATTTTTTCTATTCCTAATAGAGGTTATTATTCACATAGAATGAGATTGTTATCAGGGAGATTTCCGCTACAATGGATTAATAATCCCAGTGAACATTTGAGATTCTGGACAGTTAAGGATATTAAGTGGTGGGTAAATTTTATGGGATTGAATTCAAATAAAATAATTATTTATGAGGGTTTGCCAATATTAAATAAAATTTTCCCTAATTTATTTGGCCAAGGGATAATTATCAAAATTAAAAATGAAAAAAATGAGATTTAGTACAATTATTCCAACTTATAATAGAGGTTTTACTATTAAAAGAGCTATAGATAGCATTTTAAGCCAATCAATTAAAGATTGGGAATTAATTGTAGTTGATGACGGCTCTACGGATAATACAGAAAAAATAGTGAAAAATTTTTATGACAAAAGAATTAAATATTTTAAATTTCCGAAAAATAA
>JAACEG010000037.1 GCA_011682665.1 Lysobacteraceae bacterium | reverse complement strand
ACTCAGATGTTAATAATAATGGCATTGTCAATACTAGAGATTTAGGGATAATTATGCATTATTGGAAATAAAGACCGTGACAAACAGTCTTTATTTCCAGTCGCAGATGGATGCAGAACAAATGCAAAATAAACACAGAATGAAATTCTAAATCCAAAATTACAAATTCTAAATAATACCAAAATTCAAATATTTAAATTCAAATTAATTTCGAATTTCGAAGCCATTGGCTTTTCAAAATCTCCCCCCTCTCCGCTTCTGGGGGAGATTAGAAAAAGATTTAGTTTTAAAGAAAAAAATATTAGAAGAATATTTTGATCTTTTAGTTTATCGAGACTTGGTAGATAGATTTTCTTTAGATAAGGTTGAACTCCTAAAAGACATTTTGAAATATTTATTCACTAATTTTACTTCTATTTTTTCTGTAAATTTTTATTATAATTTAACTAAACAAAAGTTATCTTTGTCAAGAGAAACAATTTTACTTTATTTATCTTATGTAGAAGAAAGTTTGCATTTTTTCTTAATTCCTAAATTTTTTTATTCGTTGAAAGTTCAAAAAGTAAATCCCAAAAAGATTGTTTGTTTTGATAATGGATTAAGAAATATTGTTAGTTTTAGATTTTTTCAAGATAAAGGAAAATTAGTTGAAAATTTAATAGGGCTTGATTTAATTAAGAGAGGAGAAACCTTTTATTGGGATAATAAACAAGAAGTTGATTTTGTAAAAAAGGAAAAAACGGGACTGGCCGTTGTTAATGTTTGTTATTCAAATTTAGTTAAAGATAGAGAAATTAACTCTCTTTTAGAATTTCAAGAAAATTTTAAGGAAGTGAAAAAGAAGATAATAATTACTAAAGATAAAAAAGGTGAAGAAAATATTAAAGGAGGAAAAATTAAATTTATTCCATTGTTAGATTGGCTATTAGATTGATAAAGATTTCATAAGATAAGGACAAAGCTCAACTTTTAAATCCTAAATATTATTTAGGGGCTGGTGACGAGAGCGTTTTCGTAACGACCCCAGTTAGCCAGCCGGCAAGGGGGTAAAAATTTTTAGATTTTGAGACAAATTTTTCAGGTAATTTTTTTTAGCCTACTCTAAGATAAGGTAAAAAAATTTGAAGAAAATTTGACCAAAAGATGAAAATAAAATTGCAGTAGAAACGGCTCTCGTCACCAGAGCCCCTATTAAGGTGGATTCAAATTTTTAACGCAACAGCATATTGAAAACCTCATAAAGAGTCCTGCCAATTCAAGCTGGAAAGAGAAGCTGAATTATTTCCTTTCTCCTTGAACGTTAGACGATAATATTGTTTCATAGAATTTAATATTTTATTTTATGATTATAATATCATAATGTTGCGTTAAATTTTTAAACCTTTAAATTCTTGAACCTAATTATTTTGGATTACGAAATACATAAATTTCGCTGTCTTTGCGAGAAAGGAGTGAAGCGACTGACGAAGCAATCCCAATAATTGGCGATATATTCTTGGGATTGCTTCGTCGTTTCGCTCTCCGAAGGAGTCTGTATGACTCTTCGGAGTCTATCGGCCATCGCAATGACATTTCGTAATTTAAGGTAATTAATAATCAAATTAATGGAATTATTAATTTTTAAAAATTTTTTTAAAATTGCCCTAAAAAGAAAAAATATTATTTTAATTTATTTAGGGATAATAATCGTTTTATTTTTGGGAATAAATTCATTATTTTTTTCTGTCAAAAAAAATCAAAATAATAATGATCAAGAGATTGTTCCGCAAATTGCGACAATAGCTATGAAAAATATTGCTATCCCTGCCAATCTGGATAAATTTAATAAACAAAAATCTTCTGATTTTAACAATCAAATTATTCCTCATGTCCTTGGAGTAAAAAGTAATAAACTAAAAAAAACAATCTCAAACCCAGATGTAATTAATCCTCAATATAAATATTATTTTGTTTCAAGCATTGTTGATGGGGATACCCTTAAGTTGAATATAAACGGGACAATAGAAACTTTTCGCCTTATTGGGATAGATACTCCTGAGACCGTTGATCCTAGAAAACCTGTCCAATGTTTCGGAAAAGAAGCCTCTAAGGAGGCTAAAAAATTATTAGCTGGTAAAAAAGTAAGAATTGAAAAAGATCCTCTTACAGGAGAATTTGATAGATATGGCCGTCGGTTGGCATATATTTTTAGAGAAGATGGATTATTTTACAATAAATATATGATAGAGCAGGGTTATGCTCATGAATATACTTATAATAGTATACCTTATAAATATCAAGGCGAATTTAAAATCGCTCAAAAATCAGCTCAAAAAAATTTAAGAGGATTATGGTCACCTAACACTTGTAATAATAATACTATTTTGAATGATTCTAAATCTGTTTTATATAGAACAGCCACGCTTAATTCCTTTAAGGGTAAGTATTATACATCTTCTTATTATAGTTCTTTATATTATTATCCAGAATTTTGTAATAATTGGAAAAATTTGAATAAAAAGTATTTGAAACGTTATGATTCCTTAGAGTCTTTGCTTAAGGTTTATCCTGCAAAAATTTTAAGTCCCCAATGTCAATAACATCTTATTTTATATATTAGATTTGTTGCATAATTAGGGGCTGGTGACGAGAGCCGTTTCTACTGCAATTTTCATCTTTTGGTCAAATTTTCTTCTCCCGCAGTATTGCGGGATTATCTTGCCTTAGGGTAAGCTAAAAAAATTACTTGCCCTGTAGCTATTTATATACTATTGGGGTTTGAAAAATTTGCCTTAAGATTTAAAATTTTTTACCCCCTTCCTGTTGGCTAACTAAGGTCGTTACAAAATTAATTACTGTGAATTACGAAATGCATAGATCTTCTTGTCATTGCGAAGATATGTTTTATAGTTGTTTAGTTATTTATATTATTTTGAAAAATGATTCCTATTGACATATTTTAAAAATTGTTTTAAACTAAATATTAGATTTATCAAATAATTAATTTTGTAATTTTTAAAAATAGACTTTAGAGTAAATTTTAAAAATGAATTTCAAAATTATTTTTATAATAATAAAAAAATTCGTGGTTTAAAAATGTTTCCATTTTGTTTAAATATACTTGACATTTTTATGAAAAAAAATTTTAATAAAAATTAATTATGTGATAAGTTTATAAATGCAGAATTTTTAATCAAAATTCTGGATTTTTAATTTTTTATGGTAAAAGACAAAAATAAAAAAATTCCAGACAGTAAAAAATTTATAGAAGTTACAGGAAGGGTCTTGGAAACATTGCCGGCGGCGACTTTCAAAGTTGAATTAGAAAATGGGCATATAATTTTGGCTCATTTATCTGGAAAAATGAGAATGTTTAAAATTAGATTACTTCCAGGAGATAAAGTAAAAATGGAAATGACCCCTTATGATTTAACTAAAGGCAGAATTACATATAGATATTAATATTTTATTTTTTATTCAAAATAAACATTTTATGAAAGTTAGGACATCAGTAAAAAAAATGTGCAAAGATTGCAAAATAGTACGGCGCAAAAAGCGCGTTCATGTTATTTGCAAAAACCCTAAACATAAACAAAGGCAAGGGTAAAATTAGCTTTTAGCTTTTAAAATTTTATTTATATATTTTTATGTTAAGAATAGCAGGAATAAATTTACCAAATGAAAAAAAAATAGTGATAGCTTTAACTTATATTTTTGGAATTGGAGAAAGTTTATCTAATAAAATTATTCAGGAGATTAAAATTAATCCTAATAAAAGGACCTATGAATTATCAGAAGAAGAAATTGATAAATTAAGAGAAATTATTGAAAAACAATATAGAGTTGAGGGAGATTTAAAAAGAGAAATAATGTTTAATATAAAAAGATTAAAAGAGAATGGCTCTTATCGAGGAAACCGACATATTAAATCTTTACCTGTAAGAGGGCAAAGAACAAAAACTAATAGTAGAACTGTCAGAGGAAATGTTCGTCATATAGCAATGAGCGGTAAAAAGCTAGTAGCTCAAAAAACTTAATTATTTTTTTAAAAAAATAAAAATGGCAAAATATACTACAAAAAACAAATTGAAGAGAAAACAAATAATTAAAACAATTACAAGCGGAAAAGCTTATATTAAAGCAAGCTATAATAACACTATAGTCACTTTAACTGATCAAAACGGAAATGTTTTATGCTGGTCAAGCGCTGGAATCAATAATTTTAAAGGTCCTAAAAAAGCCACTCCTTACGCGGCTGGCATAATAGTAAAAAAAGCAGTTGATAAATCAAAAATTTATGGATTAAAGAATGTTCAGGTTATTGTGAAAGGTATTGGACCTGGTAGAGATTCTGCTGTAAGAGCTCTTAATGCCAATGGATTAAATGTTGTTTCAATAAAGGATATGACCCCAATTCCTCATAATGGTTGTAGAAGACGTAAACCAAGAAGAATTTAATTGAATTAAAATTGAAATTTATGCCAATAAAACAAGCTAAATGTAAAATTTGTAGAAGATTAGGTAGAAAATTAATGTTAAAAGGAGACAGATGTTTGTCTTCAAAATGTGCTATGGTTAAAAGAAAATATCCTCCTGGAATACATGGCGCTAAAAAAACTAGACTAAAAATAACAGAATATGGATTACAACTGCGTGAAAAGCAAAAAGCAAGAGAAATTTATGGAATTTTAGAAAAATCATTTAAAAAATATTATGAGAAAGCCATTAAGACTAAGGGAAATGTTAATAAAAATTTAATTGATTTTTTAGAAATGCGTTTAGATAATGTTATTTATAGAGCAAATATCGCAAAATCTAGGAATCAAGCAAAACAATTAGTAGGACATGGAAATTTTATAGTTAATAAATATAAAACAGATATACCATCTTATCATGTTAAGATCAACGATGTCATTAAATTAAGGGAAATAAAAAAAGGTAATAATTTTTTTAAAAATGTAATTATAGAATTAAAGAATAAAAAAAATCAAGAAATTCCAAGTTGGATTGCTTTTAATAAAGAAAAAATGGAAATAAAAATTTTATCTAAACCAAGTATAGAAGAAATTGAACAAAGTTTTGACAGTAAAATGATTATTGAGTATTATTCAAGATAGTTTTATAAATTTAAAGGGCATTTCTAAATGTCCACTAATAAAATATATTATATGAGCATTAGTACACCACAAAAAATTATTTTTAAAAAAATAGCTGAAAATAATGAGCAAGCAATCATTGGTCCTTGTTATCCAGGATTTGGAATAACAATTGGAAATGCTTTAAAAAGAGTAATGATTTCTTCTTTAGAAGGTGGAGCCGTTTATGCAGTTAAGATAAAAGGTGTGCAACATGAATTTTCTACAATACCTGATGTTAAAGAGGATGTTGTAGAAATAATTTTAAATTTAAAACAACTTCATTTGAAAATTCATACTGATAAGGAAGTAAAATTAACTTTAGAAGCTAGAGGGAAAAAAGAAATAAAAGTAAAAGATATAAAAGCAACAAGTGATGTTGAATTAATCAATAAAGATATGCATTTAGCAACCTTGACTTCTGCAAAAGCCCAAATAAAGATGGATATATTCGTTAAAAAGGGCAGGGGTTATTGGACCATAGAAGATAGAGTCGATGATGAAAACAAAGAAATAGGAACAATTTTGATAGATTCTTTTTTTAGTCCGATTGAAAAGGTTGGGTTAAATATAGAAAATACCAGGGTTGAGCGGATGACAAACTATGAAAATATTATTTTAGATATTAAAACTGATGGTACTATTTCTCCTAAAAAAGCCTTAAAAAAATCAGTTGAAATATTAATTAAGCAGTTTAATTCTGTTTTTGATAATATAAACATTGAAAATAAAAAAAAAGGAGACAAAAAAACAATAAAAAAAGATGATAAAAAGGAAGTAACTAAAAAAACAGTTAAAAAGAAAATACACCAGCTGACAGAAAAAAAAATTAAAAAATAAACTATGCGGCATAGAAATAAAACCAAAAAATTGGATAGAAAAAAAGCGTCCAGAGAAATGATGCTAAAAAATTTAGCTTCAAGTATTATTATTTATGAAAAGGTTAAAACAACGCTTGCGAAAGCAAAGGTTGTAAAATCTTTTGTAGAAAAAATGATTACTATTGCAAAAAACGGAGATTTAAACGCAAGAAGAAAATTAATTCAAAATTTGCCGCAAAAAAAAGCAATAGAAAAAACAATTGAATTAGGCAAAAAATATAAAGAAAGAAAAGGCGGATATACAAGAATTGTAAAAATTGGAAAAAGGCAAGGGGATGGTGCGGAAATAGTTCAAATAGAGTTTGTATAAAATTTATGTTTGATCACGAATCAAAAAATTATAAATGTCCTTTTTGTAAAATAGCAAAAGGGGTTGAAGATAATAATGAAATTTATATAAATTAATTGATTACAAACAAGAAGCGACAGAAAAAGAAAGAAAGTTTTTTGCTGATAAATTAAAAAAATATTTTAATTTTATAAATTTCGCGTCCTAACAATAAGTAAGGACTGGTGATAAGAACGTTTTCGTAACGACCCCAGTTAGCCAACCGGCAACGGGGTAAAAATTTTTAGATTTTGAGACAAATTTTTTAAATAATTTTTTTAGCCT
>JAACEG010000002.1 GCA_011682665.1 Lysobacteraceae bacterium | reverse complement strand
ACCTTACCTTAGGGTAGGCTAAAAAAATTATTTAAAAAATTTGTCTCAAAATCTAAAAATTTCGTTACGAAAACGCTCTCGTCACCAGCCCCTATGTAATCTAATTTTATTATAAGATTATTTGCGCAGTAAGTCTATTTCTTGATAATAACAAAAAAATAAAAAAAGTCAATACATTGCCTTTAAAATTTTTTTGTCAGCTTATGAAATTAATTTATTTGCTTGACAAATTTTTTATTTGTGTTTTAATAAAAGTAATTTTGATAATCATAAAATCTACAAATTAGATCCTTTGAATTTTAATTCAAAGGGTTGGGTCTAATTTATTCACATTTTTTGTGAAAAGATGATCTTTGCGTTAGTGGAGATTCGGCTTCCTCCGTAACCATAGGATAACTGATATCCCTTAAGGCAATAGATAGTTTACTATCTAAGATGTTTAACCTAGTCCGGAGTCAGTAAAAGTGCTTAGCGCTAATTTAATTTCTTTATTTTTTAAAAAAATGAAATTAGCGCTGGGAACCAAGGGTGGCACCGCGGGAAATAAGACTTCTCGTCCCTTTATCTAATTTTTTTTGGATAAAGAGATGAGAAGTTTTTTATTTTAAAAAAGTAAAAATAAAGTCATCAAAACAAATAAAGGAGGGAGCTATGCGGGAATTATTAGATATTAAAAAAATGAATCAAACAGAAAGACCTAATTTTTGTCCGAGATGTGGAGAAAAACTTATCTCCATTAACGTACTTAGTAGGGATTATAGTGTTGTAGAAGATGCCTACAGAAAGTGCCCATGCGGATGGAAAAAAGATTAAATAAAAAACAAAAGTAGAAGGAGGTTAAAATGTGGGAATTTCTTGATATTAAAAGGATTAAAAAGAATAAAGCAAATTTTATCATTAAGACTTGCCCAAAATGTGGGCAACCGATGAGAAAAGAGGCCAGGGAAATAAACGGACCCTGGGGAAACACAAACACGAAAAGATTTTTTTTATGTCCTAAATGTGGCTATCAAAAGGAGGCGAAATTTTCTAAATCACCGACTTTTGATTAGCAGCCAGAAAGGTTCGTTTGTAAAAGTATTACAAAAGCAAACGAACCTTTATTTTTTTAAAAAGATAAGGTAAGATATAGGTGACTTTAAATTTATTTAAAATATTTTTTTAGCCTACTCTAAGGTAAGGTAAAAAAATTTGAAGAAAATTTGACCAAAAGATGAAAATTGCAGTAGAAAAGGCTCTCGTCATCAGCCCCTAAATATTCAACTAAAATTATTAAGACCATTTTTTAATTGATTATCAATTACAATTAATTACGATTAATGTTTATGGCAGAAAATTTTTTAAATCATAAAGAAAAATTAAATATAGATAATATAAAATTTACCAATCTTATTTCTTTTTTAATGGGTTTTTCTTCATCTTTATTGGCTTATATTTTATCTCTTTACTTTAAAGTAATATCAGGAACAGATAATGTTGGAATATTTTTTTTGATTTCTTATTTGATTATTTTGATCATCTTTTTAAATTTACATAAATTAGCGCAAAAAATAGGAAAATCATACCTTTTTTATTTAACTTTTGTTATAAAGATAATTGCTATAACTGCATTATTTTATTTGCCGTTATCAATTTTGGGGATAATATTTTTAATGATTTACATTATTGGCGATGCAATGAGCTGGGTTTGCTTAGATATCATTTTAGAATTTTTTTCAGTAGATAAAATGTCTGGAAGAATTCGGGGCGTTTATCTTACTATTGGTAACGCTGGTTTTATTTTAGCGCCGTTTTTATCATTCCAAATTTTAGATATTTTTGGATTTAAAGGAATATTTTTTGCTTCTTTTGTTATTCAGTTTTTAATTTTTTCAATTTCTTTAATGGCCTTTAGAGGGGTAGACCATACATTCAAGAGGAAAGAAACAACGATTCAGCTTTTAAAAAGAGTTTTTAAAAGAAAAAATATTATGCGGATTTATTATATTTCTTTTGTCTTGGATTTTTTTTACGCTTTGATGGTTATCTATACACCGCTTTATTTTTTGCAAATAGGATATTCTTTGTCGCAAATAGGATTAGTTTTTTCAATAATTCTTATCCCATTTGTTTTATTTCAATATCCAGTTGGAATTTTAGCTGATAAAAAAACAGGAGAAAAAGAATTCCTAATTTTTTCTATTTTTATAATGGGAGTGGCAACATTAATTCTTTATCTTTTTAATTATAAAGATATTTTGTTTTTAACAACAATTTTATTCGTCACGCGCGTTGGCGCTTCTATTATAGAAATTTTGCGCGATTCTTATTTTTACAAAAAGATTGATGGCTATGACCTTGATATAATTGATTTTTTCCGTACTTCTAGGCCTGTCGGTTATATAATTGCCACCATTTTGTCATCTTTTTTATTATTATTATCTTTTGATATAAAATTAATTTTTTTACTTATAGCGATCGTGTCTTTGTCTGGACTCTATCCCGCTTTTAAGTTGGTTGATAATAAAAGTGAAAGAGAAAGAATATAATTTATGATAGTTATTTTTGATTTAGATTATACTTTGCTTGATTCTAAAAAATTTAGGCAAGATTTAGCCTCTGTTTTTGATATGAATATTGATGAATTCAATAAATATTATGAAAAATATTTTAAAAGTAAAAGTCTTAATTATGGCATAGAGGAGCATTTAAAAATATTAAAAAAACAAAAACAGATTAATTTTACGGAAGAAAAAAAGATAAAACAAAAATTAAATATTTTTTTTAAAAAAATGGATGATTATTTGTTTCCCGGGGTGGAAAAGGCCCTAAAATATTTTAGAAATAATGGTAACAAATTAATATTAATTTCTTTTGGCAATCTTGATTGGCAAAAATTAAAGATTGATAATTTAAAAATTAAAAAGTATTTTGATAAAATTATTTTAGAAGATAGCGCTAAAGGAAAAAACGATTTTTTAAAATCTCTGAAAAATTCCCAAGAAAAAATTTTAATAATAAACGATAATGCTAAAGAAACTTTTGCTATGGCAAAGTTATTAGGTAAAAATTGTAAATTTAAAATTATTCAGGGTCCTTATTCTTATAATATTAAACATAAAGAAAAAATTTATAATGATTTTGAAAATTTTGCAAAAGAAGAAATTAACTAAATTTGCTTATTTTGTAAATATGGTTTATACTTTATAACAAAATTATTAAAAATAAAATTTACAAATTATGAAAAATATTTTAAAAAATTTTTTAATTGTTTTATTTGTTATTTTAATGGTAGCGGGATTTATCAGTTTATACGCGCAACCAGAGCAGAAAGTTGAACAGATTAGCGTTGCTAAATTAATTAATGAAGTCAATAAAGAAAAAGTTAAAGAGATCACTGTGAAGGGAGATAAATTAGAAATTATTTTATTCTCAAATGAGAAACAAAAAGCGCAGAAAGAGGGAATTGAATCACTTTCAGAAATGTTTAAAAATTTTGGCGTTTCTCCTGAAAAAATGGGAAAGGTAAATATTGTTGTCAAAGATGAGTCAGGAGCTGGTTTTTGGATGAATAATCTTTTACCATATTTAATCCCTTTTATTTTAATTGGATTATTTATATTTATTATGATGCGTCAGGTTCAAGGAATGAATCAGAAAGCAATGATGTTTGGACGAAGTAAAGTTAAGAATGTAAAAGGCACTGGAAAAAAGGTTACCTTTAAAAATGTTGCTGGCGCTGAAGAAGCAAAAGAAGAATTGTTTGAAATAGTTGATTTTTTAAAAGATCATAAAAAATATAGTGATCTTGGAGCTAAAATTCCTAAGGGTGTTTTATTGCTTGGCGCTCCTGGCGTTGGAAAGACTTTACTTTCACGAGCAGTCGCTGGGGAGGCAAATGTTCCCTTTTTTCATATTTCTGGTTCAGAATTTGTTGAAATGTTTGTCGGCGTGGGGGCGGCGCGCGTTCGCGATTTATTTAGCAAAGCTAAAAAAAACGCGCCGTCAATTTTATTTATTGATGAAATTGATGCCGTTGGGAGAAGAAGGGGTGCTGGTTTAGGAGGATCGCATGACGAAAGAGAACAAACTCTAAATCAAATATTAGTTGAAATGGACGGCTTTGATCAAAATGATAATGTCATAGTTTTAGCCGCTACTAATAGGCCAGATGTTTTAGACCCAGCGCTTTTGCGTCCTGGCCGTTTTGACAGGCAGGTAATAATAGATTTACCAGATATTGTTGAAAGAGAAGCAATTTTAAAAGTTCATTCTTTTAAAAAACCATTAGAAAAGAATGTTTCTTTAAAAGAAGTTGCGGAAAGAACCCCTGGATTTTCAGGAGCTGATTTGGAGAATTTGTTAAATGAAGCCGCTATCCTCACAGTACGCCATCATAAAAAAAAGGTGGAACAGCAAGAGATTCTTGACAGTATTGAAAGAGTTTTAATAGGTCCAGAGCGGAAAAGTCATATTTTAGGACCGGAAGAAAAGAAAATAACCGCTTATCATGAAGCTGGTCATGCTTTGGTGGCTAAAAAATTGCCAAGAACAGATCCTGTCCACAAAGTTTCTATTATTTCGCGTGGCAAAGCGGCTGGCTATACTCTTAAGCTTCCCTCAGAGGACAGAAAGTTTAGCTCGCGGTCTAAATTTATTGACGAACTCGCGGTTTTAGTAGGAGGTTATATTTCTGAAAAAATTAATTTTGGAGAAGTAACCACAGGAGCCACAAACGATTTACAACAGGCAACAAAATTATGTAAAAGAATGATTACGGAGTTTGGGATGTCTAAAAAACTTCCTCCAAGAACCTATGGAGAGCAGGAAGAGATGATATTTTTAGGGAGAGAAATACATGAGCAAAGAGATTATAGCGAGAAGACAGCAGAAATAATAGACTCAGAAATATTTGAGTTAATCAATAACGCTTGTGCCACAGCTGAAAAAATTATAAAAGAAAATAAAGAAAAAATGGAAAAAATTGTTAAAATTTTATTAAAGAAAGAGACGATTGAAAGAGAAGAATTTGACAGTTTGTTTAAAAAAAATAAAACAGAAGTTGATTCAAATCCAAATAAAAAATTAAGCGAATAATAGAATTTTATAAATTCGATAGTTTTTACCCAAGTAGAAAATTTTTGCGTTTTTTTTAGAGTATGTTATAAAAAATCGGATTTATAATCAGCGCTGATAAATTTCTAAGCGGATTGGTGTAAAAAAAATTTTATAAATTTAATTATTAAATAATTTAGGGGGAAAATTTATGGTTAAAAAAAACATTTTTTATTTAAGAATCTTGATTGATTCTTGGAAATTAGTTTGGCGTAACAAGCTTTTATGGTTTTTTGGTTTATTTTCGTTTATTTTAGGCAAAGGAGTTTGGTGCAATTTTACTTCGGATTCTTTTTCAGGAGTCTTTAAGCAAGGAGGAATTATTTTTAATCTTGCTAAAATTGGAATTTTCAACAATTCATTTTTAAATAATTTAAAGAATGCGATGCTTTCTGATTGGTTTTCATTTTTTATGATTATTTTTATATTTTTGTTGATTATATTTATATTTATAATTTTGATTTTTGTTTCAGCTATAGGCCAAGGTGGATTAGTTTATTCTATTTTTAAATTAGATAAAAAAGAAAAAATAAATATTCATGATGGAATATCTATTGGACGTAGAAATTTTTGGCGAATTTTGAGTTTGAATATCATTGAAAAATATATAATATGGACACTGTCATTTTTTTTGGCGACCCTAACTGTTTTAGGTCTTGCTAAAAAGTCCTCATCTATTATAATTTGGTCTTTTATTTTTTTGATCCTAATCACTGTTGTTTTAATAATTTGTTCTTTAATAATGAAATATGCCTTGGCTTTTGTCGTATTAAAAGGTAAAAATCCAATTGCTTCTATTAAAGAGGGGATAATTTTATTTTATAAAAATTATATTGTTAATTTTGAAATAGCATTTTTTCTATTTGTAATTAATTATATTTTTAAATATATAATGATATTAATGGCTATAATTTTATTAGTTCCTTTAACAAGAACTTTTGAAGGCTTCAGCCTTTATATGTTTGGTGGGTTTAGCTTTGATTTTTATTTTGTATTTATTCCTTGTTTGTTGATTTTCTTTGTTTTATCTTTTATATCAATATTAGTTTCTTATAATTATTCTGTTTGGACACTAATGTTTGTACGTTTAAATAATAATAAAAGAATTAATAAAGGCGCTATTTCTAATTTAATTGGAAATTTTAAAAAAAGTAGATTATGAGTGATATTATAAATAGAAAGAAAGTTCAGCTTGCCAGCGATGAAGTAAAAGGTAACTTTAAGGATAAAATTAAAGAAATTGACGTGAAAGAAAAAGAAGAATTTGTTAAAAGCGATGCAAGAGATTTAAACCTTGCTTATATAAATTTGTTTGGTTTTCCTATCTCTCAAGACGCTTTGAAAATAATTGATAAGGATAAAGCTGAAAAATATAAAGTTATTTGTTTTTTTTATGGAAGTCAACAAATGCGTTTAGGGGTTGTTGACCCTGCAAAAAAAGAAGTTCAGGATTTTATTGTTAAAATAAGAGACACTTTTTTTAACAAAAAGATTATTATATATTTAATTTCCAAACATAGTTTTGACACAGCTTTTGCGGATTATGCTAAATTGCCATCAAAAAAAATAAAAGACGAGGGAGTAAAAATAACAGAAAAAGATTTGAATAAATTTAGAAATATTAATAATTTCCAAGATATTTCAAATGAAATCAAAAAAATTTCACTGACGGAAATTCTTGCTTTATTATTAGGTGTGGCAATTAATGTTAACGCTTCTGATGTCCATATTGAAGCTGAAAAGGAGAGTGTTAAAATTAGATTTAGAATTGATGGTATCTTGCATGATGCGACTGTTTTGCCAAAAGAAAAATGGAAGGTTTTAATATCAAGGATTAAATTGTTGTCAGGGTTAAAAATAAATGTTGATGATAAGCCGCAAGATGGAAGGTTCACTATTTTTTTAGACAAGGAGCAAATTGATATCAGAGTTTCTACACTTCCGACCGCTTTTGGAGAAAGTGTCGCGATTAGAATTTTGATGTTTTCGCATAAAATGTTAACTATTCAGGAACTTGGGTTAAGTGATGAATCTTATAAAGTTTTAGAAAAAGGGATAAACCGACCCAATGGTATGATTTTAAATACAGGACCTACTGGTTCTGGGAAAACTACAACTTTATATTCTATTTTAACTAAATTAAATAAAGAAGGAATTAAGATTATAACTATTGAAGATCCTATCGAATATCGTTTGCCAGGAGTCAATCAAAGCAGTGTTGATTCAGGCTCTGGTTATACTTTTGCCAAGGCTCTCCGTTCTCTTGTCAGGCAAGATCCGGATATTATAATGGTTGGCGAAATACGTGATCTTGATACAGCTGATACTGCTATTCAATCAGCTTTAACAGGGCATTTAGTTTTAAGTACAGTTCATACCAATAGCGCTTCTGGCACTATTGCAAGACTTTTATCTATGGGGGCAAAAAAATTTTTATTAGTACCGGCTTTAAACACTATTATAGCTCAAAGATTAGTTCGGAGAATTTGTCCCTATTGTAAAGAAAAAGTAAAGATAGACGATGAAGCAATAAAGCGAATTAAAAATATTTTTGCCAAAATCCCAAAAAAATTACAAGGGAAAATAAATATAGACAAATTGGATGAAACTGATTTTTATAAAGGAAGAGGATGTGATAAATGCGGAAATATTGGCTATAAAGGAAGAATCGGAATTTTTGAAATTATTGATTTTGATAAAGATATGAAGGATTTGGTTTTATCTGACAAAGATATTTCTGAATCAAAAATAGAAGAGCTGGCTGTTGACAAGGGGATGCTAACTATGGCTCAAGATGGAATCTTGAAAGCCATTCAAGGCGTAACAACAGTTGAAGAAGTATTTAGAGTAGCAGGGTAATATTAGAATTTTCAATTTAAAATTTTTAACTAAAATCATTAAAAATGTTATCAAGCCAGTTAATAATTATGTATAATGATTATTCTTTCATTTTTATTATTAGTTGTTTTAAATTGTATAGAAATATTGTTTTTAGGCAAAATATTTTTTACTTTATTAGCCCATTCAATTAAAGTAACTGTTTTTTGGGAAGACAATATTTCATCAATTCCTAAAATTTTTAAATCTTTTTGATTTTTTAAACGATAAGCGTCAATATGGCATAGATATTTAATTTTGTTTTTTTTATCTAAATTATGCGGAATATTATAAATTTTTATTATATTAAAAGTAGGACTAGATATTGATTTTTTAATGTTGAGAGCTTTTGCGATCCCTTTTACAAATATTGTTTTACCGCTTCCTAAATTGCCTATCAATAATATAATATCGCCGCCCTTTAACTTTTTTGCGAAATTTTTTGCAAAAGATAGAGTTTGCTTTTCATTTTTAGAAATGTATATTTTCATAGAAAAAATATTAATATTATTCACTTTAACATTATTAAATAATAAATCAAAATAATTTAAAATTAATTTTTCTTTTATGCTAAATTCAACAAAAAACGAGTTGAGCATTTCAACTGTTTCAATTATAAAAATAGTTGTTTTATTGTTTTTTTTCTATCTTTTATATTTAACAATTAACATTATATTAGTGCTCTTTATTTCATTTATTCTTTTTTCAGCGCTTAACCCATTAGTAAATAAATTGTATCGTTATAACATTCCACGGCCAGTGGGCGTTGCAATTATTTATCTATTTTTGTTCGTTATCATAGTTTCAGTTTTTATACTTATTGTTCCAATTATTATTAATCAAGTAAGCGATCTAATTAAAACTTTTCCTGATTATTTAGATAAAACTTTTACTAGTTTTTTGCAATTAAAAGAGTATTCTAATAAATATGGAATTGAGGAAAATATTCAAAATGATCTTAATATGTTGAAAGCTGGCATTGGGGGAGGGGTTAAAGGAATTATTTCAATTATGGTTGAAATTTTTGGCGGGCTTTTATCGTTTATCACAATTTTAGTAATCAGTTTTTATATGCTAATAGATAAGTCTTTTATTAATAAAATGGCGCAAAACATAGTTCCTTCAAACTATAGAAAATATTTTGTAAAATTATTAAATAAAATAAAAGATAAATTAGGAGGTTGGGCAAGAGCGCAAACATTATTATGTTTTATTATTTTTATTTTGACTTTTATTGCTTTGTCTATTTTTAAAATGAAATATGCGCTTGTCTTAGCTTTAATCGCAGGGTTAACAGAATTCATACCTTTTTTAGGTCCGATTATTGGGGCAATTCCAGCGGTATTTTTAGCGCTTTTTCAATCATTATCTACTGCTTTTATTGTTATTATTATTTATGTTATCATTCAGCAATTTGAAGGAAATATATTAGTTCCCCAGATTATGAAAAGAGTGATTGGCGTCAATCCTATTATTAGTTTAGTCTCTTTGACAGCCGGTTTTGAGATAGGGGGAACGCTTGGAGCGATTTTAGCCATTCCTTTGGTAGTGTCTATAATTGTTATTTTAAATTTTTTGCCAAAAATTGAGTCAAAAAATAAAATTTGATTAAAATAAGATTTAAAATTAATTTTTTTTATTTTTAAAAATTTATAGATTAAAATTTATGATAGCTTACTTAAAGGGAACAATCATAGAAAAAGACGATAAGTCTGTGATTTTATTAACTGGCAGTGTTGGCTATCAGGTTTTGCTTGGCGAAAATTTTTTAAGCAAACTTAAAAAAACACAGGAAATTGATTTGTTTACTTATCAATATTGGCGTGAAGATAGTATAAAATTATATGGTTTTAAAAATAAACAACAGTTAGATTTGTTTATTTTATTAATTTCTATTTCTGGTGTTGGTCCAAGTTCCGCTTCAATTTTATTGGATTCTGTCGGCGTAAATAGCGTTAAGTCTGCGATTGCTAGCAATAGGCCTGAAGTTTTAAGCCAAGCTCCTAGATTAGGAAAGAAAACAGCGGAAAGAATTATTGTTGAATTAAAAAATAAGGTTTTTATTGTTGGAGATGAGAATCTGAAAGAGATTGAATATTCTAATGAGGATAATGATGTTGTTAATGCTTTAACTAATTTAGGCTATAGTTTATATAACGCGCAGCAAATAGTTAAGTCCTTGCCGAAAGAAATAAAAGGAGTTGATAATAAAATAAAACAAGCCTTAAAAGAAATAGGGAGAAATAAATAATTATATTGAATTACAAAATCAATTATTTTTTCCGTTTTTACTTTTATCTGTCATTCCCGCGAAGGCGGGAATTTCATTGCATGTAACAAACATGGGATTCCCGCCTTCGCGGGAATGACAGAAGGGAAGAGCTAACATGAGATTCCTCCCGATAAGTATCGGGACGGGAATGACAGTGAGAACATGGGAATGATAAAAGAGAGCTTGGTAATTCAAAATTATTATTATGGAAAAGATTTTTATTTTAATTAAAAAAATTATTCCTAAAATAGTATTCAAATTTTTTCAGCCGTATTATCATAAAATTATGAGTTATTCGGCTAATTTTTTTTATGGTTATCCAAGCAATAAATTAATTATTATCGGAGTTACAGGAACTAATGGAAAATCAACAACAACTCATTTGATTGCTAAAATTTTAGAAGCAAGAGGCATAAAAACAGGAGAGACTTCCACAACTCTTTTTAAAATCGCTCGCAAAGAATGGCTTAATGACAAAAAAATGACAATGCTTGGCAGATTTGGATTGCAAAAAATGCTCGCGAAAATGTTGAAAAGCAAATGCAAATATGCTGTTATAGAAACTTCGTCAGAAGGCATAAAACAGTTTCGGCATCTGGGAATAAATTATGACATTCTTGTTTTTACTAATTTAACTCCTGAACATATTGAAGCGCACCATGGATTTAAAAATTATAAAAAAGTAAAATTAGAATTGTTTAAACATTTAGAAATATCAAAACGTAAAATAATAGATAATAAAAAGATCAAAAAAATAATTATCGCGAATTTGGATGATAAGCATTGTGAAGATTTTTTAAATTTTAAAGTTGATAAAAAAATCGGTTATTCTTTGGATTCAGAAAATAAAAAATTTGAATTAGTCAACGAATATCTATTAGCTACAAATTGTAAAAGTTATGAACAAGGTTTGAGTTTTAGATTAAAAGATGAAGAGTTTAATTTAAATTTGTTAGGAAAATTTAATGTTTATAATTCTTTAGCGGGAATCGGGGTTGGATTAAGCCAGAATTTGGATATAAAGGAAATAAAAAATATTTTAGAAAAAATAAAAAAAATTCCTGGAAGAATGGAAATTATTGATGAAGGGCAAGATTTTAAAGTCATTGTTGATTACGCTCCTGAACCAGAATCTTTAAAACAGCTATATAATTTTTTGAGTAGTTTAAAAGTGAATAAAATAATCCATATTTTAGGATCCTGCGGCGGAGGAAGAGATATTGCGCGCCGTCCGATTTTAGGAAAGATTTCCGCTAAAAACGCTGATTATGTTATCATTACAAATGAAGATCCTTACGATGATGATCCTAAAAAAATTATAGACGATGTGTCGCAAGGCGCCATAGAAACTGGTAAAATTTTAGATAAAAATCTTTTTAAAATTTTAGACAGAAGAGGAGCAATTAAAAAAGCGTTTGCTTTAGCAAGAAAAAACGATTTGGTTTTAGTGACAGGCAAAGGAAGCGAGCAGGCGATCTGCGTGGCTGATGGCAAAAAAATTTCTTGGGATGATAGAAAAGTCGTGAGAGAAGAATTAACAAAATTATAATTTCAGACAAGTTTTAATCCGCTGGCGTAAAATTGGTGGGGATTTTATTCAAAATTTTTTATCATTCGCTACTAAAAACTTTAGATATATTCCAAATATTAGCCAAAATAACAATATCCCAAAATGTAAGCTCCAAAGCCAATGATCAAAAAACATCATTATGAATAAAGAAAGCAAGCAGCTGAAAAATATAATAGTGAAATCATTATTTTTTAAGATTTTTGGCAATAATTTTAATGATTTGTAAAATAATAAAATAAAAAACGATAAAAAAAATGTTGCTCCGATTGCCCCCAATTCAGCAAAAATTAGAAGATAAGTGTTATGAACTGGCTGAAAATACCAGGCAGGATATTTTTTCCCTATCTTATTATAATTAGCTAAAGTATAATTTCCAATACCAACTCCTAAAAGCCAATTATCTTTTATTAAATCTTTGGCTTGTTTAAAATATTCACTTCGTTCCGTAATTGATTTCACTTCTAACCGATTATTAATTGATAAACGAGCGATAAAGGCTTCCTTGAAGATAAAACCAAATATTCCTGAAATTAAAATGAAAATTAGAAAAATTTTAAAAAGACTAAGTAAATCGCGCTTATCTTTTTTAATTAATTTAAAAAATAAAATACTAATATAAGCTCCTCCGGTTGCTATCCATGAAGCGCGGGAAAAAGAGGTTAAAAGCCCTGTAAATAAAATGATTATATTAAATAAAATGAAATAATTCTGAAATAAATTTGGATAATTTTTTGTTGATTTTTGGATTTTTAAATAAAGTCCTATTGCTAAAAGTAAAGCTATTGATAAATAACCACTAAAAATATTAGGATGTTGAAATCCGCCGTAGGATCGTAGCCAACGTCTGCCTTGTATTGTTTGCACAACCGAAACTCCAACATCACTGGGATTATAGCTACTTATTCCCAGCCAATGATTGGAAAAAGTTTCTTGATTTAAAAATTGCCATATCCCTAACCCAGCCTGCAAAACAGCGGATATAATAAAAATAATTAATACTTTTTTCCAATTTATTTTTGTATTAAGAATAATAAAAACAAGAGCTATGGCAGAAGCTAATTTTATCGCAGAATAATAAGCAAGTTCTTTATCTATTGCCAAAGAAATAGAAATAAAAGAATAAGTGATAAATAACCCCAGAATTGTTATAATAGTTATCCGCCATTTTTTTTTTATTTTTATTTGTTGTCTTTCCTTTATTTTTAAAATTAAATTGTAAAATCCGCTTAAAAGCAAAACAATTAAAATAACGTCAGTCAAATAAAAACAGATTGTCCCATATTGCCATTTATCTCCATTAATTATTGAGTTTCTTATTATAAAACAAGTTTGCAAAGGCAATAAAAAAACAAAAAGGTAAAGCGAATATTCAAAAATTTTTTTTATAAATTTTTTCATAATTATTTAAAAATTTATTTCTGTAATATTTTCTTCTATCATTTTCGTGAAATTTTAAAATATCATCATTAATAATTACGCCATCGCTTTTACCAGCTAATTTTTTTAGATTTTCAGGCATAATTTTCAGCTGAATTTTTTTTGCTATTTTTTCCAAAAAATTAAAATTCAAAAGTAAAAAAATAAAAGAGAAAAAACAGGGATTGATTTTTCTTTGTTGGATAGGAATAATTTTTGCAAAATTCGGCAAATATTTTTTTATCCAGCTATTTTGACTTACAAAATTTTCATAAGTTTTGCCTTTATTATATAAAGGATAAAGCGTCGCTATCCAATAACAAAGATAAATGTCATTAATTTTTTCTTTTGCAATTGCGATATTCCGCAAATCAAGATTTTTTTCACTGATAAAAAAACTAAGGCATATTTTATCTTTTTTATTTTTTTTAGTTGGTCGCCAGCCAAGCAGTTGAGAAATTAGAACACAAAAAAATCTTGTTATCCAGATTCTATTTTTTTTAGTAACAATAAAAAAATCAAGATCACTTTCCTTCTTAGTATTATTTGAAGGCATAAAGTTCCCTATAGCAATCATTTTAATAAAGGGTAACAATGAAAAAATTTTACTAGCTTTTTTTGCCTTTTGAAATTTATAAAAACTTTGCTTATAACGCTTATTCCGTATTTTAATAATATTCTTTTTCCCTGGCAAAAAATAAAATCCATTTTTATTTTCAATTTTATTTATCAATTTATTATTTAAAGTTTTTTCAATGTCAAACAGGGACAATTTAGCATGATCATTATTATAATTGTTTTTATAAAGAAATTTCCAAATTTCCAATTTTGTTAAAGGATAATCAAATATATCAAAAAAAATTAAAGAAGAAATTATGGATTTGTCTAAATTATCATTCATAAGAGGACTCTTGACTTTTATAATTTAATTATATATCATAATATAATTATGGCAATAAGCTTGTTTTTATTTTTTTAAGTTTTAACTAAAATTATGTTAGAAATAAAAGAGCAAATATTTGCTGCTGTTGAGAAAAGCGCTAATATTTTAATTGTTTTCCGAAAAGATTATAATGGAGACGCAATCGGTTCTGCCTTGAGTTTATTTTATTTTTTGAAAAATATTGGCAAATCTGTTGATGTTATTTGCGATGAATTTAAGATAAAAGATAAATTCAAATTTTTGAATTATACAGAGAATATTAAGTCTGACTTTCAACGAGATAAAAATTTTATTATAAGTTTAGATACATCCAAAATAAAAGTTGCTTCCCTTAGATATGAAAAAAAGGAGGATTTTCTTGACATTATTATTGAACCTAAAAATGGATATTTTTCAAAAAAAGATGTTATTATCAAGGAACCGGAATTAAAATATGATTTAATTTTTGTAATCAATTCTCCTGATCTAGAATCTTTAGGGGAAATTTTTGAAAATAATACGAATTTTTTTTATAATACAACTATTATCAATATTGATCATCTTCCCAACAATGAAAGATTTGGACAAATCAATTTAGTGGAATTGACAGCTAGTTCTACGGCTGAAATAATATTTTTTTTATTAAAAGAGAACAAAGATAATATAAATATAAATGAAAAAATTGCTGATTTGCTTTTAACAGGGATTATTGACAGCACCAATAGTTTTAAATCAACGTCTGTCACAGCGCAGACGCTTATCGTTGTATCTGAGCTAATATCTTTAGGAGCTCATAGAGAAAAAATAATTGAAAATTTATATCAAATTTATTCAGTTGACAGTTTGAAATTATGGGGTAGGATTTTAGCTAGATTAAAAGAAAATAATAATAGAGAATTAGTTTGGTCATTAATTACTAAGGAAGATTTTATAAAAACAAATACTAACAAGAGTCATCTTATAGGTGTTATAGAAGATTTTATAATAAATATACCAAAAACAAAATTAGTGGTTTTATTTTTTCAAGATATGGACGATAAAATTAAAGTAATTTTAAAAGATAAAAATAAAACAGATATTTTTTCTATTTTTTCAGCGTATAATCCACAGGAATATAAGGGAATGATAATTTTAACTACATCTAATAGACATTTATTAGAAGCGGAAAAAGAGATTATAGGAAAATTAAAAAGAGTGTTGGAAAAGTAGTTCATTAGCCATTTCTGTTTTTTATGCTATAATTATTTTAAGGCGCGTATAGCTCAGTTGGCTAGAGCACTACGCTTACCCGCCCCGCACCATAAATTTATCAACCTTAAGGGCATATAGCTCAGTTGGTTAGAGCACCACGCTTATAACGTGGGGGTCGGTGGTCCGAGTCCACCTATGCCTACTATTTAATTAAGCATACAAAATTTATTGGTGCGGGGTAAATGGGGGTCGATGGTTCAAGCCCATCTACGCGTACTTGGTAAATAAAAAACGGTTTAAAACCGTTTTTTATTTTGGAATAAAAATAAAGATTGTTAGCTTGGGATAAATGGTGATAATATCGTTTCCATAAATTTGCCTAAAAGGCCAGTCATTAGCAAAAAAGATAGAAATATTATTAAAAAACCTATAAGTTTCCACATTAAACGCGTTCCTCCAAAAGAACCAAAATATTTTTCAGCTGAATATATAGCACCAAAATTTTGACGAATGGAATTTGAATATTTTATTAATAAAAAACCAATAAGCGCGCCAATTGAACCAAAAATTATTTTTCCTAAGAAGGTCATAAATATGGTAAAAATGTAAAGTTTAAAATTCAAAATGCAAAATTTACTGAAAATTGATTAGAAATTGAATAATATTTAATAACTAATATTATATATTGTTTTTTGCAATTTTACAATTTTTAAACAGTAACTATTTTTTATTTAGGGGCTGATGATGAGAGCGTTTTCGTCACGAAATTTTTAGATTTCTGCCTCGCCGGCAGGCAAGTTGAGACAAATTTTTTAAATAATTTTTTTAGCCTACCCTAAGGTAAGGTAAAAAAATTTG
>JAACEG010000036.1 GCA_011682665.1 Lysobacteraceae bacterium | reverse complement strand
TTTCTTCCTAAATCATATCTATTAAGTCCTTGCTTTTTTAATTTTTTTTCCACAACGCTTTGCGTGGCGATTGCGGCATGATCAGATCCTGGTACCCATAAAGTTTTTTCTTGCTTTTGGCGATGAAACCTAATCATAATATCTTGTAAAGTTATGCCTAAAGCTGTTCCTAAATGAGGAACACCTGTCAAATTTGGCGGTGGCATGCTAATGCTAAATGGTTTCGTATTTTTCTTCACTGGCAAATTATCAGGATTGAAAAATCCTGATTTTTCCCAATTTTCATAAATTTCCTTTTCTATTTTTTTTGATTCATACGCCTTTGGCAATTCTTTATTTTTCATATTTTTTTAAGCTTAAAATTTTAAATTAATATTTGATATTCGCATTATATTTATTCGCGGCATTCGCATAAATTCGCGTATTAGCATCATATTAATTTTATATCAACTAAAAAAATCCCGCAAGGCGAGGATTCTGGAATTTTTTAAAAAAATAAAATTATTTTAAAATTTTTTCAATACCAATAATATTTTCTGCTTTTATTATTTTCTGCCGAAGTTCTTTAGCTCGCGGCATATTTTTTACATACCAACAAAGATGCTTGCGCATTTCTCTTATGCCTTGCTTCTTTTTCAATTTAAAAGCAAGCTTAGAATGTTTTAAAGCAATTTTAAAAATTTGTTTTTGCGTCTTTTCTTTATATTCTCCTGTTCTTAAAAAATCTTTTATTTGAGAAAAAATCCAAGGTTGGCCTTGCGCGGCTCTAGCGATTCCCAAACCATCAACCTTAGTCTCAGTTAATATTTCTTTTGCTTTTTCAGGAGAATAAATTCCGCCATTAGCCAAAACAATTCCCTTAAAAATTTTTTTAATTTCTTTAATTATTTTAATATCTATCTCACCCTTAAATCCTTGCTCATAACTTCTCGCATGAATCATAATTGCCTTAATTGGAAATTCTGATAAATTTTTAATAAAATCAATGGCTGTTTTATTTTTAATTTTGGAACGAATTTTAATTGAAACAGGAACTCTGCTGTTTGCGCAAACCGCTTTAACAATTTTTTTGGACAATTTTGAATTAAGCATTAAGGACACGCCGGCTTCTTGCTTAAAAACTTTTTTCACAGGACATCCAAAATTAATATCTATTCCATCTGGTTTTATTTTTTCAGCAACGATTTTTGTGGCAAGAGCAAAATGCTCAGGATTATTTCCAAAGAGCTGGACAACATAAGGTCGTTCTTTTTCGCTAAATTTCAAAAGTTCTAAAGTTTTTTTTGAATTAAAATTTAAAGCCGACGAAGACGCCATTTCTGAATAAACAAGATCAGCGTTAAAATCCTTGCAAATTTGTCGAAAACAAGAATCCGTAATCCCCGCCATCGGCGCTAAAGCTAAAATTGGTTTATTTATTTTTTGCCAAAAATTATTTTCCATATTTTGAAAAATAAAAAAACGCGCTTTCAATTTTATTCAAAGCTAAATTAAATCATTATTAAAACAATTTTTTTATTCTGAACAAGGAGGTTCTTGATATGTTTTCTTTTCTTCACCTTCCCTTTTGCCTTCACTTTCGCCTCCCTTATCTTTTTGAGGTGTCATCATCGCTATACTCGCTTCCGGTATGCTCGCTTCCCTGCTTTTCTTCAGATTCAGTTTGCTCTTCTCTAACTGGCTCTTTTTCAATACTTTCCTCGGCTGGCTTCTCTTGCGTATTTTCAACATCTTTCTTTTTCGGATTTATTAAATTTTTTAAACTTTCCAAAATTCCCATAATAAAAATTTAAAAAGTAAATTAAAATATATAAATTAGTTATAATTATTAATTAATTTAATAATGATTTTAATAATTTTAGTTGAACATTTTGAATTATAATCTTTCAAAAAATTACAAATTCCAAATCACAAATCCCAAATAATATCAAAATTTAGATGTTCTAAATTCAACCCGGCAGATATTGCGAGATGAAATAATTGTTCTGTATTTTGATTATTGTAATTTATTTATTATTTGGAATTTTGGATTTGATAATTTAAAAATTGAAAATTGAAGATTAGTTGAAAATTGAAAATTTTGTGGATGTCTTACTTTTTTAGTTTTGTTGCAAAATTGATTAAATAGTACAAATCAATTAATTTTTGGTTTAATAATATATTTATCTTGAAAAATATCTTCTATAATGTATCCTTTTTTTTCAATGTCATCTCTTAATTTGTCAGATAAATTCCAATTTTTCTCTTTACGCGCTTTTAACCTTTTTTCAGCCAAATCTATTATTATTTTTGGAACTGTTTTTCTCTCTACTTTATTAAAATTCAATCCTAAAATTTTGTCAAATTCTAGAACAGTTGCTTTTTTATTTTCATCCTTAATGTTTGAATTAAAAACTTTTTGTAATAAAGCCATTACTAAGGGCATATTAAGATCATCATTAATCAAAGTGATAAATTTTTCTTGAAAATTTTTATCTACTTTTCCAATTTTTTTACCTAAATTAAAAAATTTTTCATAAAGATTGTTTAAGGCATTTTGCGCAGAAATCAAAGCTTCCCAACTAAATTGAAGCTGTTTTCTATAATGCGTTAAAAAACATAAATATCTATAAGATAGAGGATTAAATCTTTTTTTAATTATTTTTTTTAAAATTATAAAATTCTCTCCAGATTTTGCCATTTTACCTTTTTTATCTATTACTAAAAATTCTCCATGCATCCAATAATTTACAAATTTTTTACCAGTGGCTGTTTCAGATTGGGCTATTTCATTAGTATGATGTACTGGAATATGATCAATTCCCCCTGTATGGATATCAAAATGCTCGCCTAAATATTTCATACTCATTGCCGAACATTCAAGATGCCATCCTGGAAACCCAATTCCCCAAGGTGAATTCCATTCCATTTGCCGTTTTTTGTTTTTTGGAGAAAATTTCCATAAAGCAAAATCTGTTGGATTTTTTTTCTCACGAAGACAAACTCGTTTACCAGCTTGAATATTCTCTAAATCCATTCCAGCTAATTTTCCATAATCTTTTATTTTAGAAGTATTAAAATAAATCCCGTCAGAAGTTTTATAAATAACGCCTTTTTTTTCTAATCTTTTAATTAAATCTATTTGTTCTTGAATATGATCTGTCGCTTTACACCAGATATCCGGACTTGCTATATTCAAAAGCTTAATATCTTTTTTAAAAACATCTGTATAAAATTGAGCTATCTCCCAAACACTCTTTTTTTCACGCAAAGCGCCTTTTTCTAATTTATCCTCGCCTTCATCCGCATCAGAAGTTAAATGTCCAACATCTGTAATATTCATCACCCATTTTGTTTTATATTTATTATAACGCAAAGTTCTTACTAAAATATCAGCAAAAATATAGGTTCGCAAATTTCCAAGATGGGCGTAATTATAGACTGTTGGTCCGCAGGTATAAACGCCTGCTTTTCCTTTTTTTATTGGTTTAAAAATTTCTTTTTTTCTATGCAATGTATTATAAATTTTAAGCATAAAAATTGTTTAATTATTCTTTAGATAATTTAAGCTTACTCTATATCTTTTTAAAAATCAAGACAAAAAATAAAATAAGATTATAAATCCATAATTTTATTGATATAATTCTGAGTATTATAATGAAAAATGCTTTCCTTTGACAATTCACCCATATTTTTAATCTTTTTTTTATTCTTTAAACAAAATTCCATTTTTTGCAACAAGTCATTTTCATCTCCGGCTTTAAAAATATATCCATTTTTGTTATCTTGAATTAATTCTGCTATTCCGCCGATATCAGCAGCTAAAACAGGAACACCAAAACTTAAGCTTTCATAAATAACGGTTGGAGAATTTTCATAACATAAGGAGGGAACAATTAAACAATTTGACTGAACAAAAAAATTGTTCAGTTCTTTATGGTGCAACTTTCCTAAAAAAATAATTTTAAAGTTGTCTTTTGAAATCTGTTTTATTTTCTGAGACTCAGATCCCCCCCCTATAATAGTTAACCTAAAATCAATATTTTTTATTTGTTCAGATAATCTCTTAAAAACCTTTATTAAAAATAATATTCCTTTATGTTTTTCAATTTGCCCAACATACATAAAAACGAATTTTGAATTTTGTCCCGCATCAAATCGCGGAATTGAATTTATTTGTAATTTGTGATTTTGAATTTGTGATTTATATAGAGGGTTTTTTAAAACTATTTTTTTTGATTTTTGGAAAAATCCTTTTTTAGAATAAAAATCTAAAAGCCATTTAGAGGGAGAGATTATAATTTTAGGATATGAAAATAATTTTTTATTTATTTTTTGATATAATTTAATTAAAAAAAATTTGTTTTTCCAATTATTTTCTTCTCCTTTAATCAAAACTCCGCTTGGAATAGCAAGTTGAATATCATGTAAGGTATGGAAATATTTAATACCAAGACTATTTATTGCTTTCGGGATTAGATAACCAATGCCTTTTAGATTATGAGTAATAACCAAATCCGGATTTTCTTCTTGCAAAATTTTTTTGATCCTAAAATAACTATGCAAATTAAATATATCAAAAAAATGCCAAAAGAGACGACATAAAATATTATGCTTTTCAATATTGCCAATCCAAAATAAATTTAATGGGAAAAAATAATAAACTTTTACATCCCTATTCTTTACCTTTTTAAATATTGGTTTAGTCGTAATTACAAAAACCTCATATCCATCTGCTTTTAAGACATTAACAATATTTTCGACCACTCTTTCCGCTCCACCACGCGCAAAAGGCTTATATAAATTATTTATTAAACAAACTTTCATATATATATTTATATTAATTATCTTTGCCTTTGTTCTTATAGAATGTTAAACATAATATAATTCCAATAGTATCTATAAGAACATCTTTTATAGCGCCACATCTTCCTTGAATAAAAGTCTGATGAAATTCATCGCTCATTGCGTAAAAAAAGGAAACAATAAAAGAAAAAAACAAAATATTTTTTGCGCTAATATTATAATTCCTAAAAGCTTTAATTAAAAAATAAGTTAAAACAGCAAATTCAAGAATATGCGCTATTTTTCTAAAAATTAAATCCCACAAATTTGGTAAACTTGATCTTAGATTTGGTTGATTAGAAAAATAAAAAATAACTAACATCCAAATAACAACAAGCACCCAATTTAAAATTTTTCTTTTCATAATAGATTTTTTTTAATTACTTTAAATTACAAAAAACATCAATTGTCATTCCCGCGAAGGCGGGAATCTCATGCTCATTGCGTAAAACGAGATTCCCGCCTTCGCGGGAATGACAAAAAATGCGGGAATGACAAAAAATCTTTTATCTATTGCATAATTTTATAAAATGTTCTCAAATACTTTTATAAATATTTTATCTATTTTTTCTTTATTATACTTAGATTCAACAATTTTTCTTCCCTTTGCTCCGACTTTTTTTACTTCTTCACTGTTTAATAATAAATTTATTTTATCAACTAAATCATTTATATTATTCGGCTCAATTAAAAAACC